>CAZUYG010000674.1:0-2732 GCA_964624265.1 uncultured Candidatus Odyssella sp. | reverse complement strand
CGGCATCGTAGCGAGGCCACCCTCGGTCCCGAGCTTGCTGACTTCGCCGATCGTACCGCCACCGGTGCGCTGCCACTGAATGTGGTAGTTCGAGTTGGTCTCGGCGACGATGAATGAAATGATGACCTTGCTGGTCGCGCCGCCCATGTCGAACGGTTTGGCGATTTCGGCCGCGGCGGCCCACATGTTCGAGAAGTCCACCGCCTTCATCGTGCTCGACTGCGCCACCATGTTGCTGACCGACGCCGAGACCCGATCCATTTTCTGGTGCATGAGCGTGTAGCGCGAAAGCTCGGTGCCGCCGAGCAGCGCGAAGGTCAGCACCGTGGCGATGATCGCGAACTCGGTCGCGGCCACGCCGCGCTCGTCGCGGCCGAAGCGCGCGAGCCGGCGCAGGAGCGGAATGCGGCTGAGTCGAATCATGGCCCGGCTCCGGTCAGTAGGGCTCGTTGCGGACGGCAACGGTGGCGGAGAGCGTCACCAGGCCGTTGTTCGGCCAGATTTCCGACGCCAGCGGAGTCCACAATTTCCACTTGTAGGAGACGATGTAGGCGACGACGTCGCCGGGCCCGCCGGTGCCGGCCTTGCCCATGTCGGCATCCCATTGGCCGTTGCTGTTGATGTCGGTGAACGGCTCGCCCACGTCGTATTTTCCGTTGGAGTTCTGGTCGACGAAGGGCTCCGGTTTGCCCACGTCGGCGAAACTCGGATACACCTTGTAGACGATGGTCAGATCCGCCGGCTTGATGAAGCCGTAGCTGTGGTCTTGCACGATTTCCGCGATCTTCTGCTCGCGCGTTTTTCCGACCTCGACGTAGCCGGTGATCGCGTAGCGGCTCGCCTCGCGCAGGCCGCCCTCCATGACGTTCGTGATGAACATGACCATGGAGAGATCGATGAAGATGCACACCAGCGTGAACGCGACCGGCGCGACCAGCGCGAACTCGACCGCCGTGGCGCCGCGTCGCGCACGCCAAAGGCGCGCCAGCGGCCGCGCGAAGCGCCGGCGCCGCGTCCGACTTGCGTTAACCGATTCCGTCGTCATAGCCTTGCCTCGACCCCGGGCGGACGCTCGTATTTTTCCCGCATTCACGGGCAAACTAAGGAGTGGGCCTTAACGAGCCCTTCCTCGCTATGGTTAATGGCGTAAACCAATCCGCCGCACGTGGCGGCGGCGGAGCCGGGCCTGTGGAAAGACTTGGGCGGGCGCCCGCCGCGCTTGGCGCCGGCGCGAACAGCTTGCTATAACGCCTTGCGACCTCATGGATTTCGGGAGTCCTCGTGGCCAAGCCGCCGCTCGTCTTCGTGCTGAACGGCCCCAATCTCAACATGCTCGGGCAGCGCCAGCCGAAGGTTTACGGCCGTGCCACGCTGGCCGATGTGGAAAAGCTCTGCCGCCAGCGCGCCGAAGAGCTTGGCCTGGCCGTGGATTTCCGCCAGACCAACCACGAAGGCGAGCTCGTGGGCTGGATCCAGGAAGCCCGCAAAGCCTCCGCTGGCATCGTCATCAACGCCGGTGCGTATACCCACACCTCCGTGGCCATCCTTGACGCCCTGTTAACGGCGGAGAAGCCGGTGATCGAAGTCCATGTCTCGAACGTCTTCCGTCGGGAGAGTTTCCGCCATCATTCCTACGTTTCGCCGGCGGCCACGGGCGTGATCGTCGGCTGCGGCCCGCGTGGCTATGCGCTGGCGCTCGAGGCCCTGGCCGGCCAGATCCGCGGCGCCCGCCGCAAGGCCCGCTAAAATGCCCCCGCGCATACTCATGAAAACCATCAACGCCGACGCCGTACGCCAGCTCGCCAAGCTCCTCGACGAGACCGGCCTCACCGAGATCGAGTACGCGACCGGCGCGTTCCGCGTCCGCGTCTCGCGCCAGCAGACCGTGGTGCAGGAAGCCGCCGCGCCGGCCGCCGCGGCCGCGCCGGCGGCCACGCCGGTGGCCGCCCCCGCGCTCGTCGAGAAGGCCTACGACGCCACGCATCCCGGCGCCGTGAAGTCGCCGATGGTCGGCACCGGCTATCTGTCGCCCGAGCCGGGCGCGCCCGCCTTCGTCGCGGTCGGCGACCGCGTGAAGGAAGGCCAGACGCTGATGCTCGTCGAGGCGATGAAGACGTTCAACGAAATCAAGTCGCCGCGCGCCGGCACCGTGCGCAAGATCCTGATCGAGAACCAGCAGCCGGTGGAATACGGCGACGTTCTGATGATCATCGATTAGGCCGCGCCCGTGTTCGACAAGGTGCTCATCGCCAATCGCGGCGAGATCGCGCTCCGCATCCATCGCGCCTGCCGCGAGATGGGCATCAAGACCGTGGCCGTTCATTCGACCGCCGACGAGCAGGCGATGCATGTGCGCCTTGCCGACGAGAGCGTTTGCATCGGCCCGCCGCCGGCGCGCGAATCCTATCTCAACATGCCGGCGATCGTGTCGGCGGCGATGATCACCGGCGCCGACGCGATCCATCCCGGCTACGGCTTCCTGTCCGAGAACGCGAAATTCGCCGAGATCGTCGAGGAGCACGGCCTCACCTTCATCGGCCCCTCGCCCGAGCACATTCGCATGATGGGCGACAAGGTGGAGGCCAAGAAGGCGATGCGCGCGGTGAAGGTGCCGTGCGTGCCCGGCACCGAGGATGCCGTCACCGACATCGAGGCGGCGAAGGCGATCGCCGAGGAGATCGGCTATCCGGTGCTGATCAAGGCCGCGGGCGGCGGCGGCGGCAAGGGCATGA
>CAZUYG010000673.1:0-2736 GCA_964624265.1 uncultured Candidatus Odyssella sp. | reverse complement strand
CGGTGATCCGGGCGACCGCCGTCAATCAGGACGGCCAGACTTCGACGATCACGGTTCCGAGCGCCGAAGCGCAGAGCGCGCTGCTCCGCCAGGCGCTGGAAGACGCCGCGCTGCGGCCGGAAGACGTTACTTTCGTCGAGGCGCATGGCACCGGCACCCCGGTCGGCGACCCCATCGAAGCACACGCCATCGGCTCGGTTTTCGGCAAGGGCCGCAGCGACGGCCAGCGCGTCCTCGTCGGCGCGGTGAAGAGCGCGATCGGCCACCTCGAATCCGCGGCCGGCATCGCCGGCGTCATCAAGGCGGCGCTCTGCATCCGCCACGGACAGGTTCCGCCGAACTACAATTTCGAGAAACCCAATCCGAACATCCCGGTCGACGAACTCGGCATCGCGTTCCCGACGGCGATCACGCCGTGGACTCCGGCCGGCAAGCGGATCGCCGCCATCAACTCGTTCGGCTTCGGCGGCACCAACGCGTGCGCCATTCTCGAGGAATTCTCGAAACCCGAGCCCGCCCCGAACGACCGGCCTGCCGCCGCGCCGCGCGAGCAAATCGTGCCGCTATCGGCGGCCTCCGACGCGGCCTTGCGCGCCTCGGCCACGGCGATCGCGCAGACGCTGCGGGCGGCCGGCGATGCGGCCGATCTCCGCGACGTCGCCGGAACGCTCGCGCTGCGCCGCGGCAATCTCGCGCATCGTCTCGCGGTCGTCGCATCGTCGGCGGATGCGCTGGCCGAGGCTTACGAAGAATTCGGCCGGTCCGGCGCCGAGCCCGCGCCCGAAGCCGGCGCGCCGCCGCGCGTCGTGTCGGGCCAGCCGATGGAAGACCGCCGCGTCGTTTTCGTGTTCGCAGGCCAGGGCGGCCAATTCGCCGGCATGGGCCGCAAATTGCTGACCGAGGACGCGGTCTTCCGCGCCGAGGTAGAGCGCTTCGATCGTGCCTATCGCAAGATTTCGGGCGAGTCCGTCATCGACATTCTGCTCGCCGACGCGGATCGCTCGCGCATCAATCTCACGATCGCGTCGCAGCCCGCGATCTTCGCGCTGCAAATCGGCCTCGTCGCCCGCTGGCGCGAGTGGGGCGTGGTTCCCGATGCCGTGATGGGCCACAGCTTCGGCGAAACGGCCGCGGCCTATGCGGCCGGCGCCTTGACGCTCGAGGATGCCGCCCGCGTCGTCTACCATCGCGCGCGCCTCTCGAACCGCGGCTCGGGGCACGGCGCCATCTACGCGATCGGGAAATCCCCGGCCGCCATCCAGAAGCTGCTCGCGGAGCGCGGCGAGTATGCGCTCGACATCGCCGCCATCAACGGCCCGACGATGGTCAACGTGGCGGGGCCGTCCGAGGCCCTCGAGCGTCTTGCCGATTGGCTGAAGGCAAACGAGCCCGACACGTTCCTGCGGCGCCTGCAGCTCGACTATGCGCCGCACTGCCGTCTGCTCGACGGGATTCGCGAGGAATACGAGGCCTCGATCGCGGGCATCGCGACCGCGCCGCTGCGCGTCCCCATGTTTTCGACCGTTGCCGGCCGCGCGCTGGCGCCGAACGAGCTTGCGGCGGACTATTGGTGGCAGAACGTCCGCCAGCCGGTGCGGTTCACCGACGGCTTGGCGTCGGCGCTGCAATCGGGCTACCGCGTGTTCCTCGAAATCGGACCGCACACGAACATCAGCGCACTGGCCCGCGGCTATCTCGGCGAAACCGGCAAGACCGGAGCGGTGGCATCGTCGCTCGTGCGCGGGCAGGACGATTGGGCGGCGCTGCATGCCGCCCTCGCGCGCCTTTATGTCAGCGGCGTCGTTCCGGACTGGAAGCACGTGAACGGCCCGGACTACCGTTTCCTCTCGCTGCCGGGGCATCCGTGGCAGACGCGGCGTTACTACCCGGGCGGGCCGCAGTCGCGGGAAGAGCTGCTGACGGCGCCGGTACATCCGCTTCTCGGCCGCCGCAGCGGAACGAGCGGGCGGCGCTGGCGCAACGAAATCTCGGCCGGCGCGCCGGCCTATCTCGTGGACCACAAGGTCGACGGCAGCGTCGTATTCCCCGGCGCCGGCTACATCGAGATGTTCCTCGCGGCCGGCTTCGATCTGTTCGAGGGGCGTCCGTTCGAGCTCGAAGACCTTTCGTTCGTCGAAGCCATGAATCTGTCCGCCGAGCGGGTCGAGTCGCTCGAGACCGTTTACGAGGGCGAACGCGGCCGCCTGCGGATCTTCAGCCGCTCCTCCGACGGCGAAGGCGAATGGACGCTGCGCGCGAGCGCACGCGTGGTCGAGCGCAACTTCGTTGCGCCGGAACGCAAGACCAAGCGCGGCGCGCGCATCGCCGGCACCGAATATCAGGGCCGCGATCTCTATGGCGCCCTGGAGCGCGCGGCGCTGGGCTACGGCCCCTCGTTCCGGCCGATCCGCAAGATCGCGATGAGCCCCGGCCAGATCACGGGCAGTTTGACCGCGCCGAAATCGATCCGCCGGTCGCTACGGCAGTATCACATCCACCCCGCCCTTCTGGACGGAAGCCTCCAGATCTCGATCGCACCGGTGCTCGACCCCGAGCACATGCGCAACTGGGCCGGCGGTTCGACCTACCTCCCCGTCGGAGTCGGCCGCGTTCGTTACTACGGCGCGCCGGGCACGACCTTCTCGGCGCGTCTCGAGCGCCTGTCGGCGACGCCGCAACGGTCGGTGTTCGATCTGGAGGTCGTCGACGCGAAGGGCAACCCGGTCATCTCGCTCG
>CAZUYG010000672.1:0-2736 GCA_964624265.1 uncultured Candidatus Odyssella sp. | reverse complement strand
GCTGCTGCTTGGACGCAAATTCTCGCGCAGCCGCTTCTTCGCCGATGTCGCGAAATACAAAGCGACGGTCGCGACCGGCAACCCGACCGTGCTCAACATGCTGCTGCAGGGCGACGACACGGCAACGGGCAAGGACGTGCCGCATCTGCGCTTCATCACGTCGAGCTCGGCGCCGCTCACCGTCGAGGAATGGCGCCGCTTCGAGGATCGCTTCGGCATTCCGGTGGCGCAAGGTTACGGCTCGAGCGAAACCGGCTGGATCGCCGGTTGCACGGACCGCACGAAGCGCTACGGCTCGGTCGGCAAGCCGCTGCCCTATCTCCGCGCCGCCGTCGTCGACCGCGAGGGCAAGGCGCTGCCGCCCGGTCAGATCGGCCACGTTCAGGTGGGTGCCTATCCCGACAGTGAATTCCGCTACATCGGTGAAGACGGCGTCATTCGCGTCAACGCGGTGGGCCGCGTGCTGACCGGCGACATGGGCTTTTTCGATGACGACGGATACCTGCACCTCACCGGACGCGAGAAGGATCTCATCATCCGCGGCGGCGTGAACATCTCGCCGCTCGAGATCGACGCGGTGCTGATGCGCCATGCGGACATTGCCGAGGCCGTCGCCGTCGGCATGCCCGACCGCATCTATGGCGAAGAAGTCGTGGCGTCGGTGGTGCTGCGCAGCGGCGCCGCTCTGACCGGCGACGCCATCCTCGCGCATTGCGCAAGCCACCTGCCCGCCTTCAAGACCCCGAAGCGGGTCGCGATCGTGGCGAGCCTGCCCAAGACCGATCGCGGCAAGCTCGACCGGAAGGCCGTGGCGGCGGCGTGGCGCGAAAGCGCGTAGGCACGGGGCGCAATCGCGCCATGCGGCGCGCGGCGTGACAAGCGCGGGCGCGCGCCGTTTAATCCGAACGGGAGGAAGACCATGAGCATCAGCGACAATCTCCGCCGCGTGATCGAGTCGAATGCGCGGCTCTGGGCCGGCGAGGCCGAAGTGTTCCGCACCTATTGGAACTGGACCGGCCGCACGCGCGAGACCGACAAGCAATGGCTCGCCTATCAGTGCTACAAGGAAGTGTGGAGCGTGATCACCGGCCATCCCTCCGACGGCCTGTTCATGGGAACGCTGCGCCGCATCGAGGCCATGTTCCCGAAGATCGACCTCGAGGTCGATCGGCACACGGTCCTCGACGAGGCGGAAGGTCTGTGGGCCGAATTCGCGCACTACTGCGCATTCGCCGACGCCTACGACGCGATGCTCAAGCCGGGCGAAAAGAAGATGAACCCGGGCATGGTGAAGAGCACCGGCTGGAAAGCCGACGAGGCGCTGGCCGAGCTGCGCCACAGCCATCGCAAGCAATACGGCGCGATCGGCGAGCGCGCCTGCCGGTTCACCGAAGGCGGCTATTGCACGCTGTTCAGCGAGGGCATGAAGCTGGCGGCGAACCCCGGCGGCCACGAAGGCCGCGACGGCATCATCGCCGAGGCCTGCGCCAAGGTTTACGACGACGAGTTCGGCCACATGCTGAAGGGCGTCGTCGGCCTCGACCGCGAGGGCTATTCGCCCGCCGACTGGAAATTGTTCGAGCAGATCACGACCGAGCAGTTGAAGTCGCGCATCCTCATGCGCAACGACCAGTTCGGAAAGCCGCTCTCGGAGAAACGCATCCGCGAGATCTACGCCGGCGAGGTGACGCCGATCGCATTCGACTATGAACAGGCGAAGCTGGCGGCATAGATGTCAAACCTTCCCCTCACCATCGCCTGCTGGGACTACGACCGCACGCGCGCCATCATGGACGGGCGCGTGAAGGTCGAAGGCTGCGACGTGAACTATCTTCCGCTCGCGGTGGAAGAGACGTTCTTCCGCGCGTTCAAGAGCGCGGAGTTCGACGCCTGCGAGCTTTCCTTCAGCACCTATCTGCTCTCGCTCTCGCGCGAGCGCGATTTCGGCGTTCCGCTGCCCTATCGTGCCGTGCCGGCCTTCGTGAGCCGCGTGTTCCGGCATTCCGGCATCTACATCCGCACCGATCGCGGCATCCGCTCGCCGGCAGACCTCAAGGGCAAGGTCGTGGGCGTGCCGGAATACCAGATGACCGCCGCGGTGTGGATTCGCGGCATCCTCGAGCACGAATACGGCGTGCCGACCGCGAGCATGTCGTGGCGCAATGGCGGCATCGAGGAGCCGGGGCGCACCGAAAAGGTTCCGTTCACGCTGCCGCCGAGCATCCACCTCGAGCCGATCGGCCCGGGCAAGACGCTCAATGCGATGCTCGAGGCGGGCGAGATCGACGCGATCGTCTCGGCGCGCGCGCCCTCCTGCCTCGGCCGCTCGCCCAACGTCGCGCGCCTCTTTCCCGATTTCCGCAGCGCGGAGAAAGAGTATTTCAAGAAGACCGGCATCTTCCCGATGATGCACATCGTCGGCATCCGGAAATCGCTCGTCGACGCGAATCCGTGGCTCGCCACCAGCGTCTACAAGGCCTTCCTGCAGGCAAAAGACCTCGCCTATCCCGAGCTCACGCAGATGGCGGCGCTCAAGATCGCGCTGCCCTGGCTTGGGCAGGAGGTGCAGGACACCGTGGCGCTGATGGGCAAGGATTTCTGGGCCTACGGCGCCAAGGAGAACAAGACGGCGCTCGACGCCTTCCTGCAGTACCATTACGAGCAGGGCCTTTCGGGCAAGAAGAAGTTCGCGATCGAAGACATCTTCTACCCGAGCACCCTCGAAATCTCGCGGCT
>CAZUYG010000671.1:0-2740 GCA_964624265.1 uncultured Candidatus Odyssella sp. | reverse complement strand
ATCGAGGTGAAGGCCGGTATAGATCTTGCCCGACCGCGTGCGCAGCGCCGCCGCGATGTGGTGCCGGTTCTCGGCGTAGCGCTGGCGGATGAGGGCGCGCGCGGTTTCCACCAGCGCGCGGTCTTCGGCGGTCAATTCCGTATCAGACATGGCGGACGGCCCCGGCCTCACATCACCGCGCCGATTTGCCACGGCACGAACTCGTCGGCGCCGAAGCCCTGCGCCTCCGACTTGCTCTTCTCGCCCGAAGCCGCGCGCAACATCAGTTCGAAAATCTCCCGGCCCTTCTCGGCCACCGTGGCGCCGCCCTCGACGATCGTGCCGCAGTTCACGTCCATGTCGTCCACCATGTGGTGATAGACGCGCGAATTCGTCGCGAGCTTGATCGACGGCGCCGGCTTGCAGCCATAGACCGAGCCGCGGCCGGTGGTGAAGCAGATGAGATTGGCGCCGCCGGCCACCTGCCCCGTCGCCGACACCGGATCGTAGCCCGGCGTGTCCATGTAGACGAAGCCCTTGGCCGTCACCTTCTCCGCGTATTCGTACACGTCGACGAGGTTCGTCGTGCCGCCCTTGGCGACGGCGCCGAGCGATTTCTCGAGGATCGTGGTGAGGCCGCCGGCCTTGTTGCCGGGCGAGGGATTGTTGTTCATCTCGCCTTTGTTGCGCGCCGTGTAGTCTTCCCACCACTTGATGCGCGCGATCAGCTTCTCGCCGACCGCGCGGCTGACGGCACGGCGCGTGAGGAGATGTTCCGCGCCGTAGATCTCGGGCGTTTCCGAAAGGATCGCGGTGCCGCCGTGCCGGACGAGGAGATCGACGGCCGCGCCGAGCGCGGGGTTCGCGGTGATACCCGAATAGCCGTCGGAGCCGCCGCATTGCAGGCCGACCGTGACGTGGGCGGCCGGCACGCGCTCGCGCCGGACGGCGTTCGCGAGCGGCAGCATCTTCTTCACGGCGTCGATGCCGGCCTGAACCGTTTTCGCGGCGCCGCCCTGCTGCTGGATGATCAGCGGCTTCAGGAGGTCCGCCTCGGTGAGCTTCTCGGAGAAAAACAGCGCGTCCATCTGGTTGGCTTCGCAGCCGAGGCCGATCACGAGCACGCCGCCGAAATTGGCGTGGCGCGCATAGCCGGCGATCGTCCGGCGCAGGACATCGATGCCTTCGCCCGCCGAGGCCATGCCGCAGCCGGTCTGATGCGTGAGCGGCACGATGCCGTCGATGTTCGGATAATCGCGGAGCGCGTCGCCGCGAAACGCCTCGGCCACCCATTTCGAGACCGCGGCCGAGCAATTCACCGTGCTGATGACGCCGATGTAGTTGCGCGTGGCGACCCGCCCGTCGCCGCGCACGATGCCCATGAACGTGGCCGGATCCGCCGCCGGCTCCGCGGCGCGCGCGTCCTCGCCGAACGCATAGTCGCGCGCGAAATCGCGCATTTCGAGATTGTGCGTGTGGACGTGCTGGCCCGGCGCGATCGCGGCGCTGGCGAACCCGATGATCTGGCCGTAGCGGCGCACCGGCTCGCCGGGCCGCTTCGCGCGCGTCGCCATCTTGTGGCCGGCCGGAATCCTGTCCGCGGCGCTGACGCCTTCGCTTTCGATCCGCGTGCCCGCCGCGATCTCGCGCAGCGCGACGATCACGTCGTCGTCGCGGTTGAGGCGCAGATGCAGCGGTGTCTTGGGGGCGTCGTAGGGCATGGGCGGCCTGCTCGGAGACGGAAGGAAATAGGGGACGCGCGCCGGCGGATTGTACCGGCTACGGCCGAAACTGGCGATGGCGGCAGACGCGTTCTGCCGTGCTCAGGGATAGAGCAGTTTCGGGAGCCAGAGCACGAGGCCCGGCCAGTAGGTGACGATGCCGAGCGTGACCAGCAGCGGAATCAGGAACGGCGCGCAGGCGCGCGTTGCCCGCTCGAAGCTGATGCCGGAGATGCGCGCGAGAATGTAGAGCACGAGCCCGACCGGCGGGGTGAGCAGGCCGATCATCAGGTTGAGCACCATGATCAGGCCGAAATGCACCGGATCGACTCCGATCTTGGTCATCAGCGGCAGCAGCACGGGAACCAGGATCGTGATCGCCGCGATCGTCTCCATGAAGCAGCCGACGATCAGCAGGAAGACATTGACCAGCAGCAGGATAAGGATCGGGTTGTCGGTGATCGCGAGCACGGCGCCGGCGACGTGATCGGTGATCTGGGTCGTCGTGATGAGGTAGCCGAAGATGGCGGCGCCGCCGACGATGAACAGGATGATCGACGTGGTCTCGACCGTCTCCATGCTCACGCGGACGAAGCTCCTGAGCGTCAGCGTGCGGTAGATGAAGAAGCCGAGGAACAGCGCGTAGGCGGTGGCGGCCACCGCGGCCTCGGTCGGCGTGAACGCGCCGCTGGCCATGCCGCCGATCAGGATCACCGGCGTCATCAGGGCCATGTAGGCCTTGAGCTTCAGCAGGAAATTCAGCGCGAGCGCGATCGCGACGACGACGAGGAAGGCGACCCAGCGCGAAAGATAGTCGTAAAGATAGTCGGCGACGACGACGGTAAAGACGATCGCCGCGATTTCCACCAGCGCGAGGCCGAACACGCCCCAGCTGAAGGCGAGATCGCGGCCGAATTTCCGCTTATGCGCGTACCACGCGACCATGATCATCATCGTGCCGGCCATCAGCAGGCCCGGGATGAAGCCCGCCGCGAACAGCTTGCCGATCGAGGCGTTGGCCGCGACGCCGTAGATGACCA
>CAZUYG010000670.1:0-2746 GCA_964624265.1 uncultured Candidatus Odyssella sp. | reverse complement strand
TCGCCGTCGGGCCGCACGGCGCCGTCGACGTCGACGATGTCGACCGTGATGCCCGGCGAGGGCAGGCCCATCGAGCCGGGGCGGATTTCCATGCCGGGCACGTTGGCGACGACGCAGATCGTCTCGGTCTGACCGAAGCCGTCATGGACGACGGTGCCGGTGGCATCCTTCCACACGCGGATGACCTCGGGATTGAGCGGCTCGCCGGCGCTGAAACTGTGGCGCAGCGATGAAAAATCGTAGGCCTTGAGATCGAGCTGCGCGAAGGTGCGATAGACGGTCGGCGGCGCGCAAAACGTCGTGACCTTGTGCTTGGCGATCAGCTTCAGGTGCGCGTCGGCATCGAAGCCCGGCGCCGCGTTGTAGAGCACGATCGTGGCGCCGATCTGCCACTGGCCGAAGATCATGCCCCATGCCGCCTTGGCCCAGCCGGTGTCCGACAGCGTCCAGTGCACGTCGCTCTCACGCAGGTCCTGCCAGTAGCGCGCGGTGATCGTGTGCGCGATCGCGTAGGAATGCGCGCGCGGCACCATCTTCGGGAACGCCGTCGTGCCCGAGGTGAAATAGGCGAGCATCGTCTCGTCGGCGCGCGTGCGCTCGACCTTGGCGGAATCGAGCACGTCGGGCGCCGCTGCCGCCGTCGCCTCATAATGCACCCATCCGTCGCGCGCCGCGCCGATCACGATGCAGTGTTCGAGGTGCGGACATTTCGCGCGCACCGCATCGACCTTGGCCGCATGATCCGCGGTGACGATCGCGAATTTCGCGCGCGATTTGTTGAGGCGGTATTCGATGTCCTTCGGCTGGAGCAGGTTCGTGCCCGGCATCGCGACGACGCCGGTCTTGATGCAGCCGATCAGGGTTTCGTACCAGGCCGGAATGCGCGGGATCATCGAGAACGCGAAGTCCCCCTTCTTCGCCCCGAGTCCGAGCAGCACGTTCGCGAAGCGGTTCGAGGCGCGCGACAGGTCGGAGAAGCGATGGGCCTTCTCCACGCCGCTGTTCGCATCGACGTAGAGGAACGCCGTCTTGTCGCCCTCGCGCGCGCGCCGGTCGATGCAGTCGAAGCCGAAATTGTAGAATTCGGGGATTGCGAGCGTGAGGCCGCGCCGTGCTGCGGCGAAGTCGGGCAGATCGATCAGGGGCTTCATCGTTTCCTCCGGCGTGCGGCTTCGCCGCTTGGCCCTTTATTGCCGGGGCGCCCCGGTGCCCGCAAGACGCCGCGGCGCACGCTGGCCTTGCGCGCGCAGTCCGTGCTAATCGGCGCCGCGAAACGGAGAGCGCCGATGATCTGGGAAGGCCGCCTCGAGCACATCCACATCACGCCGGCGGCGTCGCAGCCGATGCAGGCGCTGCGCGAGGCCCTGCTCGTGGCCGGCCAGGGCATCGACGGCGACCGCTACAAGCTCGGCACCGGCACCTATTCGCCGCGCCCCGACATCCGCGAGGCGACGCTGATCGAGGCCGAGGCGCTGGAAGCGCTGGAGCGCGACTACCGCGTGGCGCTGCTGCCGCACGAGCACCGGCGCAACCTCACCACGCGCGGCGTGCCGCTCAATCACCTGGTCGGCCGGCGCTTCCGCGTCGGCGCCTGCCTGCTCGAAGGCGGGCGGCTCAACGTGCCCTGCCAGTATCTCGAAGACCTGCTCGGCAAGAAGGTCTTCAAGCCGCTGATGCACCGCTCGGGCCTCAACTGCCGCATCGTCGAAGGCGGCACGATCCGCGTCGGCGACGTCATCCGCCCCGCTTGATTCGCGGGGCCGCCCGGCCTCATATCGCGCCCATGAAGAGGAGCACGCCATGCCCGAGGGCTCGGTCAACGTCCGCGAAACGCTGAATTTCATCGACGGCCAGCACACCAAGGGGAAGCTGGGCAAGACGTTCGACAACATCTACCCGGTCGACCAGACGCTGGTGAGCCGCGTCTACGAGGCCGGCCGCGAGGAGGTCGACGCGGCCGTGGGCGCCGCCAAGCGCGCGCTCGACGGCGAATGGGGGAAGATGTCCCCGGCCCGGCGCGCCGAGCTGCTCTACAAGGTGGCCGACCGCATCAACCAGCGCTTCGACGAATTCCTGCGCGCGGAGATGATGGATACCGGCAAGCCGGTTTCGCTCGCCTCGCACATCGACATTCCGCGCGGCGCGGCGAACTTCAAGATCTTCGCCGACACGATCAAGAACGCGTCCACGGAATATTTCGACACCGTGACGCCGGACGGCCAGGAGGCGATCAATTACGCGATCCGCCGGCCCAAGGGCGTCATCGCCGTGATCTGCCCGTGGAACCTGCCGCTACTGCTGATGACGTGGAAGGTCGGCCCGGCGCTGGCCTGCGGCAACACCGTGGTCGTGAAACCTTCCGAGGAAACGCCGTCCACCGCCACGCTACTCGGCGAGGTGATGAACGAAGTCGGCATTCCGAAGGGCGTCTACAACGTCGTGCACGGCTTCGGGCCGGATTCGGCCGGCGAATTCCTGACCCAGCACCCCGCCGTCGACGCCATCACCTTCACCGGCGAGACGGCGACCGGCACCGCAATCATGAAGAACGCCGCGGTCGGCGTGCGCGACGTCTCGTTCGAACTCGGCGGCAAGAACCCCGCGATCATCTACGCCGACTGCGACTTCAACGCGACGATCGAGGGCATGACCCGCGCGGTGTTCGCGAATTGCGGCCAAGTGTGCCTCAATACCGAGCGCGTCTATGTCGAGCGCCCGATCTTCGACAAGTTCGTGGAAGCGCTGA
>CAZUYG010000669.1:0-2751 GCA_964624265.1 uncultured Candidatus Odyssella sp. | reverse complement strand
AACGGCGGCGCCACCTTGTTCTTGACCACCTTCACCTTGGTCTGGTTGCCGACGACGACGTCGCGCTCCTTGATCTGGCCGATGCGCCGGATGTCGAGCCGCACCGAGGCGTAGAATTTCAGCGCATTGCCGCCGGTCGTCGTTTCGGGGTTGCCGAACATGACGCCGATCTTCATGCGGATCTGGTTGATGAAGATAACGAGGGTCTGCGAGCGCGCAATCGACGAAGTGAGCTTGCGCAGCGCCTGGCTCATCAGCCGCGCCTGCAGGCCCATGTGGGAATCGCCCATCTCGCCTTCGAGCTCGGCCTTCGGCACGAGCGCCGCCACCGAATCGATCACCAGCACGTCGATCGCGCCGGAGCGCACGAGCGTATCGGCGATCTCGAGCGCCTGCTCGCCGGCGTCGGGCTGCGAGATCAGCAGGTCTTCCAGCTTCACGCCGAGCTTTTCGGCGTAGGTGGGGTCGAGCGCGTGCTCGGCGTCGACGAAGGCGCAGGCGCCGCCGCGCTTCTGTGCCTCGGCGACGACGTGGAGCGCCAGGGTCGTCTTGCCCGAGCTTTCCGGGCCGAAGATTTCGATGATGCGGCCCTTGGGCAGGCCGCCGATGCCGAGCGCGATGTCGAGCGAGAGCGAACCGGTCGGGATGGCCTCGATCTCGAGCGCCTTCTGGCCGGTGCCGAGGCGCATGATCGAGCCCTTGCCGAAGGCCCGCTCGATCTGGCCCATCGCCGCTTCCAACGCCTTGTTCTTGTCCATTCCGCCCTTGTCGTCCTTGTCGACGAGCCGCAGCGCCGCTGCCTGAGACATGAGAATTCGCCCCCTTATTTCACAGCGCCGCGCGCCGGCGCAACGGAACCTTATTCACACGCGCGATGTACCGCGTTCGTTCCTGTTCGTCAAGTGTTCTTTTCTGCGATCTTGTCTTGTTCCCGCCTTTTCAGGTTTGCGCGACCGCCGCGGGGAAGCGCCGCGCGTTCGCCCCGCGCGCGATGCCGGTCGCGTTCGCGACGAACGCGACGACGTGAAAGAAATCGGCCGGCGCGTCGGAGACGCACACCAGCACGGCTTGGGCGCCGCGCCCCGCCCCGCGCTGGCCCCGCGCCGCGAATTGCCATATGCACGAGAACGGGAAGAGCCGAGGGGAGTCCGCATGGCGCCGCATCGCATTGACGTGCATCACCACATTTTGCCGCCCGACTACGTGAACGAAGTCGGCCACGACCGGATCGGCCCGATCAGCGTTGCCGCCAAGACGCCGGACTGGTCGCCGGCCAAGTCGATCGAGGTCATGGACCGGCACGGCATCGCGACGGCGCTGACGTCGGTGTCCGCGCCGGGGTTCTGGTTCGGCGACATGAAGGCGACGACGCGCCTGTGCCGCCACGCGAACGATTACGCTGCGAATCTGCACCGCGATCATCCGAAGCGCTTCGGCGTGTTCGCCGGACTGCCGCTGCCCGACGTCGACGCCAGCCTCGCCGAAATCCGCCATGCGCTCGACGAGTTGAAGGCCGACGGCATCGGCCTGATGACGAATTACGGCAGCAAGTATCCGGGCGATCCGGCTTTCGCGCCGGTGTTCGACGAGCTCGACCGGCGCGGTGCGGTCGTCTACTTCCATCCGACGACGGCGACGTGCAACCAATGCCAGCCGGAATATCCGCCGGCGACGCTCGACTTCCCGTTCGACACGACGCGGGCGATCACGTCGCTGCTCTACGGCGGCACGCTCGCGCGCTGCCGCAACATCAAATGGATATTCTCGCACGCCGGCGGCGCGCTGCCGTTCCTCGCCGAGCGCATCGCGCGCCTCGCGATGCGGCCCGAATACAAGGAGAAGGTTCCGAACGGCGTGCTCCCGGAGCTGAAGCGGCTCTATTACGACACCGCGCTCTCGGCCAACTGGCTCGCGTTCCGCTCGCTGTTCGAGCTGGTGACGCCCGACAAGGTGCTGTTCGGCAGCGACTATCCGTTCGCGCCCGAAGCCACGCTGGCCGCGACCGTGAAGGGCCTCATCGACATGAATTTCGGCGCCGACGTGCTGCGCGGCATCGAGCGCGAGCACGCGTTGAAGCTGTTCCCGCAGTTCGGTTAGGCCGCCTCCCGCGCCGTCATCCTGAGCGAAGCGAAGGATCTCTACCCGCGAGGCGGATGGCGTGGGTCGAGAGATCCTTCGCTTCGCTCAGGATGACGAGTTTCAGTCGGCTCAGCGCCCCTTCTTCTCGCTCTTCTTGCCGTAGACGAGCGCGACGGCGGCGTGGGGCGTCAGCACGCGGAACGTGAAGCTCTCCTGGAAGTAGAGGCGCACCTTCTCGCTGTCGTGGTCGAGATAGCCGATCGAGAGGTCTTGCCCGACGGTGAGCTCGAAATCGTCGCCGCGCATCGAGACGACGGCGGCGCCATCCACCGCGGGCGCCCATACCAGCGGCCCGTCGAGCAGGCGCTTCACGTGTTCGATCACCGGGTAGCCGCCCTTCGTCGTCTCGGTGATGCCGACGTAGCAGCGCTTGCCGAGCGCGATCGCATACGGCCCGTCGACGCCGGCGGTGCGCAACCTGCTCACCGCGCGCGCCACCGCGTTCGGATAGTCCTCGTAGTTCTCGGACAGCGAGATGGGCTCGCCGGCGCACTCGCAGATGCCTTTGATCAACGCCGCCGCGTGGCCGTGAAACACCGCGCGGTCTTCGATGCCGGCGATACGCTTGGCGGCATCGACGACCGGATCGAGATCGGCATCCTTGGCGCCGCG
>CAZUYG010000668.1:0-2754 GCA_964624265.1 uncultured Candidatus Odyssella sp. | reverse complement strand
CGTCGTCGACCGTTTCGAAGGCCTTGGCGCGCCAGACATCGAGCGCCTCGCGCTCACTGCTGAACGGGCCGAGGCGCTCCTCGCCGCGGCCGCCGGCGATGCGGGTGAAGCCCGTATCCGCGTAATGGCCGCCGACGACCCAGTATTCGCGCGCGTCTTCGCGCTCGATGCGATAGCGGATGTGCGCGTTGTCGACCGTGGCCATCGAAAGCGCCGCCCACCGGGCGCGGGCGGCGCCGAAATCGGCATACGGCCCGTGGCGCTCCTCGGACTTGCCGCCCGCGATCCGCGTGAAATCGGTGGTTTCGTATTCGCCGCCGACGACCCAGTAGCGCTCCATGGCCCCGTTCCGCTGCCGCCGCGCGGGTTCATGCAAGGCGCATGCCCCGCCGTCAAGACGCCGCGCAGCTACCCGGCGCCGGAAAGCGCAGCGCGCCATCGCGCCGACATTTCGCGCGCCGCCGGCTCACTATGCGGCGGCGTAGCGGAACGTGCCGAGCACGACCCAGCGGTGCGCCGCGCGCTCGCGCCCCGGCTTCGCCACGAGCGGCGTCGTGTAGTGCCAGAACGGCAGGCGATAGGCGGTGATGCCGCCCGCGGTGTTCACGTCGAGCACGTGGCGGAAATGCCCGCCCTCCGCATAGACGAGCCACTGATGCGCGACGCCGGAGCCGGACAGCGTGAGGTGCATGTCGACATAGCCGTCGCGCGCGCGCGGATCCTCGGGGTGATGATCGGTGTGCGGGCCGGCGTAGTCGCCGGGGCCATAGCACAGCACCTGCCGCCCGCTCCGCCGGTCGAGCGCGCGGCCGGCCAGCATCTCGGCGAAGCGGTGCCACGTCTCGCTGCCGGTCATCGCGATGAGGCCGATGCGCTCGGCCGCCTGCCAGGCGCGCGCGCCGCGCCGTTCGAGATAGGCGGTGCGCACGCGCACGGTCTTGATCAGCCGTTCCTGGTGATTGCGCGTCTGGCCGGTGATCGATTCGGGCGGAATGCCCCGCTCCAGCAAGGCCAGGTGCGGCGCCAGCGCGGATTCGAGCAGGCCGCGCGCCGCCCGCGCCTTGGCCGCGTCGACCGCGCCGGCCAGAGCCACGAAGGGGGTCCGGGCGAGAGTGCCCGCCACCGCCGGCTCCCGCCCATCGAGCAGGCGGCGGCCGCGGCGGCTCAGGAAATCGGCGAATTCGCGCGGAAAGCGGGTCATCGCGGGCCGGCGCCGGGTGTGATCCAGTTCATAGAGGCGTTACCATCCGCGTATATGGTGCGAATGCGTGGCGCAACCAGCCAGTGCAGGTATACTGCCGCGCCCCTTTCGACCGAAACCCGGAGCAACGCATGCAGATTTCGTCCGCGCCGACCCGCGCCGCCGTGGCCTTCATAGCGGCGTCCCTGATCGCCGCCATGGCCGGTTCCGCCCACGCCGAAGGCATCAATCCCACGCCGGCCCAGCCCGGCACGCCGCCCGCGACCTCGCCGGGCGAGAGCTTGGCCAGCGTCAAGAAGACACCGAACCATCTTTGTCAGGCCGGCTCGAACAAGTTCATCACCGCGACGCGTCCGCTTTCGCTTCCCAGCCAGCGCTATTGCACGGATGCCGACTGGAACGTGCGTGACGTGCGCGTTGACGGCGCGAACCTGCGCTGGCGCGTTCCGTTCACGAATGGCTACGTCGACTGCTCCTGTACCTACACGGCCGGCTCGGCGCCGAAGCCCGGCACCGACACCAAGGACGAGCCCACGCCGCCCTCCACGCCCGGCGCCGGCGATCGCGTGACCGCCGGCATCGTCGCGCGCGAGCTGCGCGCGATGGGCTATCCGGCCGAGGTGAGCGTGGCCAGCGACGGCGATCCGCGCGTGTCGACGACGATCGACAACTACAAGTGGGCCGTGTTCTTCTACGGCTGCGCGAAGGAAGGCGATCTCGAGCAGCGCTCGTGCCTCAGCCTCCAGTTCTTCTCGGGCTACAACGTTTCGCAGCCGGTCTCGTCGCTGACGATGAACAAGTTCAACGCCGAGAACCGCTACATCCGCGCCTACACGGCCCAGACCGATTCGGGACAGGCCGCACGCATCTCGATGGATGTGATGTTCGGCGGCACCGGCGCCGATCCGGCGAAGAATTTCCGTGCCCACGTCAACATGATGAAGCACCAGACGACCCAGTTCCGGAAGCTCATCAACTTCAACTGAGCGCCGCGCAACGCACGAAACCGGGCGGGTGCCGCAAGGCGCCCGCCCTTTTTCCCGGTCTACGCGCCGGCGAGCGTCTTGGCGACGATGTCTTTCACCGTGGCGCGCGCCTTCTCGACGAGGGCGGCGCCGGCCTTGGAGGGCGCGCCGGCATCGTAGGGCGGCTGCGGATCGTATTCGATGCAGAGCTGCGCCTCCCTGGCGGCGTCGTCGCCGGCGATCTTGCCGAGCAGCCACAGCGCCATGTCGATGCCCGAGGAAACGCCGGCCGAGGTGACGATCTTGCCCTGCGGGATCACGCGCTGCTCGCGATACTTGGCGCCGAAGGATTCGAGCACCGCGGCCGAGTTCCAGTGCGTCGTCGCGTCGAGGCCTTTCAGCAGCCCGGCCGCGCCGAGCAGCAGCGAGCCGGTGCAGACCGACGTCGTCCACTGCGTACGCGCGTGAATGCGGCGCACCCATTCGAGCACCGGCTCGTCCTTCAGCAGCAGCCGCACGCCGGGGCCGCCGGGCACGACGAGGATGTCCGCCGCCGGCACTTCGTCGAGCGTGTGCTCGACCGTGAGG
>CAZUYG010000667.1:0-2765 GCA_964624265.1 uncultured Candidatus Odyssella sp. | reverse complement strand
ACCGAATCGTAATTCAGCAGGATGCGGCGCGCCCTCCCGAAGCCGCGCCGCTCGCCGCGCGCGCTCACCGCCCGCGTGATGGCGCCCTCGGCCTGGACCCGCCAGCGGGTTCGCAGCCGCGGAATTGCCGCCAGGCCGCGAACCTTGCCCGCGGCCTCGTGGCTGAGAGTCGTGTAGGCGCTCAGGATCGCAATGGCGCGCCCGTTCGAACGGCGCGCGATCGTGTCCGCCACGCCGCCATAGGGTCCGAAGCCGTGTACGATGGCCAAGTCATCGAGCCGCCGCGCCAGCGCAGCTCCGGCCCGCGCCAGCAGCGGCGCATGCAGCCATAGGAGCCATTGCCGGTAGCCGATGCCGCCGCCGCGCCCATAGGGCCATGGCGAGCGCACGCGATGGATCGAGCCGAATTCCGACTCGAACACGCCGCTTTCCGGACTCACGACCAGAAGATGCGGTTGATAGCCGGCTTTCAGCGCCGCGAGCGCATGGGCGCGGATGTAGGTGGTGTGCCCGACGCCCGCTTCGCGAACCGGATCTTTCCCCGAGATCATGATGACGGGCCGAGGCATTGGCGCGATTCTGGTGAAATTGCCCGCGCCGCGCCAGCGCAATCCGATTGCCTCCGATCCACAGCCCGATCGTCGCGGGCGGGCCGCGCGGGTCAGCTTTGCACGGGCGCGCGTTCCACGGCGAGAGCGCGCCGCGTTTCTTTCGCCAGGGCTTCCACCTGCTTCTCGACGTCGCCCGGCGGCAGCGCGCGCACCCGGGTCCAGAACGAGCACATCTTGATGAGGAAGGCCGGAAGCAGCAGCGATGTCATCGGCCGCGGCTCATTGACCCCGCTGATCGCAGCACGGATGGTCTGATTGAGAACGTCTTGCCAAAGGCCGGGATAGGCATCGGCCTCCAGCGGCAGGCGGTTTCTGGCGTGCTCGACCATGCGCCGCACGGCGCGGCCCATGCCGTAGTGCTCCAGCGCGTTCGTTTCGGACCACAGGCGAAACCGATCCTCCGCCATCGACAGCAGGGCGGCGATCGTCTCGTCGAACGGGAACGCGACGTTGTCGTTGATCGAATCGCCGGAAGACGTCATCGCCCCGGCGCGCGGCGCCACCGCCGCGCCCCGCACTTTGCTCAGCGCGGCCTCGCAGACCTCGGTGAACGTCCAGCAGAACTTCTCCGTGATTACCGGCTTGTGCACTTTCTGATCCAGCCGCGCTTCGGCCATGCGGCAAGCTCCCTCGATCGCCATGATCGTCAGGGTGACGTCGACGCCGTAGTGATCGGCCGCCTCGGGCCATGCGGCGCGCCGGGCGAGATCGATGAAGCCGCGCGAAAGGCCGAAATCGCCGGCGATCGGCTGGCGAACATACCGGCCATAGACGGAATAGATCAGCGGAACGCAGAGGTGATTGGTGATGCCGCCTTCGAAGCGATTCCTGAGGTATCTCGGATAGACGAAATCCGCGTTGTCTCGCAGGATCGGCGCCGCGAGCGCGGGCACCCATTCGGGACGTATGGAATGGAGGTCGCCGTCGAGAAGCAGCAGGCAATCCGCGCCGAATTCCGCCGCGATATCGAGCAGCCGGCGTACGTTCTTGCCCTTGCCCGGGCGGCCGGTCGTCGAAACCTGCTGCTTCGGAAAACTCGTCGATTGCGCGGAAAAGATGCGTCCGGTTCCGTCCGGGCTGCACGAATCGGAATTGACGATTTTCGCCTGGACCGGGCCGAATCGCTCCTCGACGAGCCTCAATCCCCCGTCTGCGGATCGCACGACATGGGCGATGGTCGCCGCCTCGTCCAGTGTTGGAATTCCGACGACGATCCTGGGCATCGAGCGGACGCGCTTTCCGGTCGCAGAAGCGGGTTGATAGGACACTGCCCGAAGGCGAATCAATCGCATCGCTTCGCCAGTCGGCCCGCTTCGATCGGGCACTGGCACCGCCGCGCCGGTGTGATATCTCGAAGCCGCTTGTCGGGTGTCGGGGCCTGCCGACCGGATCGGCGCCAAACGGGGGATCCGTGAAGATTGCCGTTGTCGTTCCCACGCGCAACGAGGTGCGCACGATCGCGGCTGTCGCGGCCGCGGCCGATGCGGGCCTCGCGGCGCTTGGCGGTGACGGGCTGATCATCAACGCCGACGGGGGCAGCGACGACGGCACCGGACAGGCGTTCCTTGCCGCGCCGACCCGCACGCGGAAACGGCTGATCACGATCGACGGCGTTCCCGGCAAGGGCCGCAACCTGCTCGCCGCGTGGCGGCTGTGTCTCGGCGAAGGCGTCGATGCCGTCATCATGCTCGACGGCGACATGCAGACCGTGCAGCCGTGGTGGATCCCGGCGTTCCTGCGGCCGATCGCGGCTCACGGCGCCGATTTCGTCTCGCCCCGCTACCTGCGGAGCGCTTACCGCGGGGTCAGCGCCCGCAGCATCAGCCGCGCCTTCCACTATGCGTGGTTCGGCGTCGACGTTCAGCATCCGCTGAGCGGCAACGCCGCCATCTCGTTACCGCTGCTCAGGCGCCTCGCCGCGCGCGACTGGACGGAGGCCGAACTTGGATATGGCGTGGAAACCGCCATCGTCGCGACGGTTCTCGGCGAGCGGCGGCCATGGGCGACGGCGCAGCTCGACGTTTGCGCCGATATCGTCCGCTTCGGCTATCGGCAGCGGATCGCCCAAGATGTGCTGACCGCGACGGTGCAGGCCGCACGTAGTGCTGTGCCGCGTTCCGGACCCGCCGGGCGGGTCGAGACGGCGCCAATGAC
>CAZUYG010000666.1:0-2768 GCA_964624265.1 uncultured Candidatus Odyssella sp. | reverse complement strand
GGCGTGCCGATGTTGCCGAACATCACGTCGCCGACATGGAGGCCGAGCCCGAAGGCGAGCTGCGGCATCGCGCGCTTCGCGCGCCCGGCATTGGTGCCCTCGATCCGGCGGTAGGCCTCCTGGGCGGCGGCGTAGGCCCGCGCGCAGGCCGCGTGGCGGTCGCGCGCCTTCGCGTCGATCGGGAAGATCGCGAGCACCGCGTCGCCGATGAAATCGAGGATCTCGCCGCCCGCGTCGAGCACCGCGCCGCCGGCGCATTCGAAATAGCAGTTGAGAACTTCCGTGTAGGCTTCGCGCGAGAGCTTCTCGGCCATCGCCGTCGAGCCGCGCAGATCGCTGTACCAGATCACCGCCGGAATCGTCTCGCCGTCGCCGCGCCTGATCTGGCCGGCCAGCACGCGGTCGCCGGCGCCGCGGCCGAGATAGGTTTCGACCACGTTCTCGGCCACCTTGCCGCGGATCAGCATGCGGCAGGCCACGGCGAGGCGCCGCTGGATGCGGTGCAGCGCGCGCAGATCGGCGTCGAGGAAGCCGCGCTTGCGGTCGGTCACCCACGAGCCGACGAGGCCGTCGTTCTGCCCGCTGCCGAACGGGATCAGGAACGCGTAGTAATCCGTGGCGCCGGACGCGCGCAGCTCTTCGAGAACCGGAAAATCGAGCATCGCCTCGGGTCCGGTCAGGTGCCGGCGCAGGCTCATGATGCGCCGCTGGATCATGTGATTGAGCGGGCTCGCCTTCCAGGCCGGGCTGTCGCTGTCCATCGTCCGCTCGAGATGCGTCACCTGCACCTTGCCGCCGCGCCGCCAGGTGAGGCTGAGGCCCGAATAGAGCGGGTGCAGCACGTTGAACGAGATGTGGAAGCGCTGGAGCGGAATGCCCGCCGCATCCACGCGCGCGACCGTGCCTTCGACGAGCTGCTCGATGTCGGGCTCGCCGAGCGCTTCGCCCATCAGCCAGTCGGTGACGCTGTCGATGAGGATGTTCGGATGGTCGGCGGCTTGCTTGCGGGCCATGGGCGCGTGCGGCGAGGTTGCGGTCGCGAAAGCGGGAGTATAGGCCTCGGGCGGCCGAATGCAGCATCGAACCGGCCGGGAACGCGGGGCGGAAATGGTCGCAACCACGATGGTCGAGCTCGCCCGCGACGGCGGGCGCGTCTGCGAAGCCTTCGTCGCGGCGCCGGACGGGGGCAGGAAGGCCGCCGTTCTCATCCTCAGCGAAATGTTCGGCCTGAACGGCCCGATGAAGGATTTCGCGCAGCGCTACGCCGCGCGCGGCCACTGCGCGATGGTGCCCGATCTCTTCTGGCGCACCGCGACACCGGGCGGACTCGGCTACGACGAAAAGGGCTTCGCCCTCGCCTGGGCGCGCATCAAGGATTTCGATATCGACTCCTGCGCGGCGGACATGCGCCGCGCGGCCGAGGCGCTGCGCAAACAGCCGGGTTGCAACGGCAAGGTGGTCGCGCTCGGTTTCTGCATGGGCGGACGGCTCGCCTTCGTCGCCGCCGCGCGGTCCGGCGTCGATGCCGCGATCGGCCTCTACGGACTCGACGTCTCGAAGCACCTCCACGAGGTGCCGTCGATCCGGGTGCCGCTTCACCTGCACTACGGCGACAAGGACGAGCACGTGCCGCTCGCCGAGATCGAGGCCGTGGCGAAGGGCGTCGCGGGCAATCCGAACATCGCGATCTGGCGCTATCCCGACGCCGGGCATTCCTTTTTCAACCCGGTGCGGCCCACCTATCACGCCGCGTCGGCCGCCCTGGCAGCAACCCGCATCGACGCGGTGCTGGCGGCGCTGTGATCCCTGTCGCAGGCGCGGAAGGCCGGCGCCATCTGCGCTCGAGGCATCGCGGCCACGCGCGCGAAGGAAGCCCCTCGCGGGTGGAGGGGCTTCCCGCCGCTTGAATGCAGGGCGATTCGCTCAGCGCGAGTCGTTGCCGGCGCCGCTGGGGCCGCTCGGCCCGCCCAGCCCCAGGCCGCCGAGGCCCAGATCGGCCCCGAGCCCAAGGCCCGCGCCAAGTCCGGCGGTGCCGATGCCGAGGCCGCTGCCGAGCCCGGCGTCGCCGGTGTTCGCCGCGCCGGGGCCCGAGGTGCTGCCCGGTCCGCTCGTGCCCGAGAAGCTCGGCCCGCTCGCATAGGAGACCGAGGCCGAGGTGCGCGCGATCGCGGCGCTCAGCATGTCGCCATAGGGATCGAGCGCGCCGTGCGGGCCGGTGTGCTCGCCGACCGTGGCGGCGGCCGCCAGGCTCAGCGAATCCGCGGCGGTGGTGCCGGTCCGCGCATCGAGCAGGCTGCCGCTGTGGGTTGGGGAATTGTAGGTGCCGCTGTGCTGGCCCACGGTGGCGCCCGTCCGGGTGTCGGCGAGGCTTCCCGCGGTGGCGCCGATCTCGCCGTCCAGCAGGCTGCCCGTGTGGGTGGTGGAGCCGTGGCGGCCGGAAAACTCGCCCACCGTCGCGCCCGCGGCGGCGTTGAGGAGGCTTCCCACCGTGGCGCCGGTCCGCGCATCGAGCAGGCTGCCGCTGAAATTGGCCGAGCGGCCGCGGTCCGATGCGGTGCCGGACTGCGCGGCGGCGATCTCGGCGGCGCGCGCGCGGCTCGCGGCGTCGAGCATGTCGCCGTAGGCGTCGGCGGACGCCGATCCGGCGCGCGCCGCGGCGGGCGGCACCGCGACCAGCGGCTGCAGCCCGCGATAATCGTACCGGCTCTGCTGCGCGAAAGAGTCTGCGGCGAACAAGGCGATTCCCAGAGCGACGAAGCTCGTCGTTA
>CAZUYG010000665.1:0-2770 GCA_964624265.1 uncultured Candidatus Odyssella sp. | reverse complement strand
AACCTCCTGGGAGACTGGCGCCAGCTCGCGGCCGAGACTGGGGCGGGCCTGCGGGTCGCGCATCACGACCGCAACGACGAGAAGGAGATCACGAGCGTCGCCCAGGCGCGGGCCTCGATCCGGGGCGCCTCTGCCCTGGTCGATAACGGGCGCTTTGCCTACGTGCTGTGGCAGGCGCCAAGCACGGTGCGCGCGCGTGCGGCCGCGGCGCTGGGCGTCGAGGACGAGCCGGCGCGCTTCGTCCAAGGCGCGATCGTCAAGAGCAACGGGCCGGCCGACCGGACCGTCCGCCTGTATGTCCGAAACGCCAAGAATGGGCTGCTCGAGGACCGCACGAACGACGAGCGCAACGCCGCGCGCACCCAGGAGGACACGCTGCTGTGGGCGTTGCAGAACGATGTGCGCGCGGCCGCGGCCGACCCGGCGCGCAAGCCCCTGATGATCGGGAGCGACAGGCACGGGCTCATGGCGCGGCGCGCCGAGCTGACCGAGTGTTTGCACGGGCTTGGGCGCGAGCGCATGAAGGCGCTCGCCGAGACCGCGATCGAGAAAGGGCTGATCGTTCAGCGGCCCGACAAATTCCTGGATGTCCCGGCGTGATCGAGTCCGTTGTTATCCACGTCGCGGGTGTCCCGCGCCCGCTCCCGCGTCCCCGCTTTTTGCCGGGGCGCAAGCGGCCGGTCTCGATCGCGGATCCGAAGGCGCGCGCGTGGGCCAGCCGAGTCGAGGCCGCGTGCCGAGCAGCCCCGCGCATGGGGGCGGGCCCAATCGCGGTCCGAGTCTCGTGCTACTTTCCGACCGATAAGCGCGAACGCTGGGGGCGGCCACACACTGCGCGCCCCGATACCGATAACCTGGTCAAGATGATGCTGGATTGTGCCGAGCGGGCCGGCACGCTGCCCAAGGGGGACGCCAAGGTCGCGCGCCTCGAGGCGGAGAAACTATGGGCGCGGGCCGGCGGCGCGGTCATGGAGCTGCGGCCGTGGCGGGCCGAGTCGGGTGCTAGTCCTGAACCCGAAGCATCGTAACGACCCGCCGGCGCCTGAACGGGCGGCCGAGCCAATGCAGCACGCGGCCCATCATGGTCCGGCGCTGGATCGTAACGACCTCGCCGACAGGGTCGCCGTGTTCGTTGAAGCCGGTCACTCGCATGGTTACGGGCGCGCGATACAGCACGCCGGCCGGCTTGTGTACCTGTTCTAGCTTTCGCATGGTTCACCTATAGCAGAAAAAAGGCCCCGCGCGCTGGTTAGGCGGCGGGGCCGGACCGAGTCGGGTGCTAGGTGGCTGCCGGCATGTAGATCGTGCCAGCGAGCGCCATTGAGAGCACTTCGCGCAGGTGCGCGGCCAGCTCATCGAAGCCACGGGCGATGTAACTTGCTTTCTGGCGATGGAAAGGATTTACGTCACCGCCGGGAAAGCACGATGCAAGGCGCGCTTTATTACGCACCGGCCGCATGTGCCACGAAACGACATGGACATCCGGTTGGCATGACTGGCCGTCGAAATCCACCGTTACGGACAGCCCGCCCGGCGCTTCGATTTCAACCCATATGCCGCGCGGAGACAGCGGCGCCGGGTTACTGATTTCGACCCTGGCGCCGAGCTCGCGCGCCAATGCTGCCACATCGGCAGCCATCCTCTCGCGATCGGCTTTTCGTCTTTCGCTCAACATGATCCTTGACTCCGTGAGGCGCCGCGCGCGGGAGCGGCGCCGGGCATGGGAGTCAGGCACGGCCGGCGGCCGGCCTCCCGCGCGCGGTTTCGTTGTCTAGGCGGAGGGCGACAAGGGCGACGGTGCGGGCACTAGTAATCCTGGAAAGCGTCGCGCAGCTCGGCCAAAGCGGTTTCGCCAAGCATGGCACGCAGCCGCAGCCCGATCTCGACACACTGTCGATAGATTTTCTCGGCGCGGCGACTGTCCACATCATAGCCAAGGGACGCGGCCCAATTCTCGAATCCGCCCTCGTCGATTGCGCTGGCGTCTGACAGGATGCAATGGAACACATCCCGAAGCGCGGGCGGCTCTATCCGCTTTTTCGCGACAAGCCCGCGCGCGGGAGCGTAACGGCCGGTTTCGATTGCCTCTTTTATCGCCGCGTCCTTATCGAGTGTCCGGCGCGATTGATCGCCAAGCCATCCGGGCAGATGGCCGATGCCCTGGTGATATTCGTCATTCCAGAGCACGGCATCGCCGCGCGTGACCTTGCAGCGGTGCGTGATGCACTCCCAGGGCTTTTTCGGGTCGCTGTTGCTTTTATCAGCGCGGCTGTACGGCACAAATTCGGCCGTCATGGTGATGCCGAGGCGTGCGAGCATCGCGTCTATGCCGGCGTCGCGTTCGGCAGCTTCGGCGCGCCAATCGCGTGCAGGGATTTCATTTTCGGACATTGTCCTGACTCCCCTAGATGACACAGCCGAGGACGAACGCCCCGGCCAAGAACAGGGCGCCGGCGACAAACGCCAGCCCCTGACGGATGGCCGCGCGGCGTTCGGCCGTGCGGGCGTGCTCGAGGCGGACGCGGAGGGCGTGGCGCATGGCCTAGTCCTCCCGGCCGGTGGCGCGGGCGATGGCGGCGCGCACGGGTTCGTCCATGTCGTCTAAGTCCTCGCGGATCGTTTCGTGATCCTGCGCGACAAGGTGGCGGTCGAGGGCATCGCGCACGAATTGCAGCGCGGCCAGCATGTCGGGGGCGGCGGCGATGAGGCGGGCGTTATGCTCGGCGCCGCCGGTCCATTGCGGGGCGTCGCGGTCATAGTCGCGCGCCTT
>CAZUYG010000664.1:0-2784 GCA_964624265.1 uncultured Candidatus Odyssella sp. | reverse complement strand
GCGGAATCGTGGAAACCCGCGATCACGGATTATTTAACCCCGCGCATCACCTCGATATCGAGCTCGCGGATCTTCTTGCGCAGCGTGTTGCGGTTGAGGCCGAGCAGCGCCGCCGCCTTGAGCTGATTGCCGCGCGTGGCGCGCAGGCACAGGCTGATCATCGGCCGCTCCACCTCGTGCAGGATGCGGTCGTACACGCCGGCCGGCGGCAGCGAATCGGGATGGCCTTCGAACTGCCGGCGGAGATGGCGCTCGACCGCCTGGCTGAGAGTCTCGTCGGCCGGCGCTGCGGCCGCCGCCGTCCCCGCCGGTGCCGCCGTCACGGCGGGCGGCGCTTCGGCGAGTTCGGCCTCGACGATGTCGACGCCGATGACTTCCTCCGAATAGAGCGCGGCAAGCCGGCGCACGAGGTTCTCCAGCTCGCGCACGTTGCCGGGCCAGCGATAGGATTTCAGACGCTCCATCGCCGCCTGGTCGATGCTCTTGCGCGGCAGTCCTTCCTTTTCCGCCTGCGCGAAGAAGTGCCGGACCAGATCGGGGATGTCCTCGGCCTTCTCGCGCAGCGCGGGGATGCGGATGGGAACGACGTTCAGGCGATAGAACAGGTCCTCGCGGAACAGCCCCTGGCGGATCAGCTGCCGCAGGTCGCGGTGCGTGGCGGCGATGATGCGCACGTCGGAGCGGATCGGCGTGTGTCCCCCGACCGGAACGTATTCGCCCTGCTGGAGAACGCGCAGAAGCCGCGTCTGCGCCTCGAGCGGCATGTCGCCGATCTCGTCGAGGAACAGCGTGCCGCCTTCGGCCTGTTCGAAGCGGCCCGCATAGCGCGCGGATGCGCCGGTGAACGCGCCCTTCTCGTGGCCGAACAGCTCGCTCTCGATCAGTTCCTTCGGAATCGCGGCCATGTTGATCGCGATGAACGGTCCGTTGCGCCGCTTGCCGTAGTCGTGCAGCGCGCGCGCGACCAGCTCCTTGCCGGTGCCGGATTCGCCGGTGATGATCACCGAGAGATCGGTGGCCATCAGGCGCGCGAGCACGCGGTAGATTTCCTGCATCGCCGGCGAGCGGCCGATCAGCGGCAGACCGTCGGTATCGGGGGCCGGCGGCTCGCCATTGTCGCGCACGCGCGTGCGCTCGTTGAGGCCGCGCTGCACGACATTGATCAGCTCGTTGATGTCGAACGGCTTCGGCAGATATTCGAATGCGCCGCGCTCGGTCGCCTTCACCGCGGTCATCAGCGTGTTCTGCGCGCTCATCACGACGATCTTCAGATCCGGGCGCAGCTTGCGGATGCGCGGCACGAGATCGAGGCCGTTCTCGTCGGGCAGCAGCACGTCGGTGATCACGAGATCGCCGTCGCCGTCGCTGACCCACCGCCACAGCGTCGCCGCGTTGCCGGTCGAGCGCACTTCCAGCCCGGCGCGCGAGAGCGCGTGGCTCACGACGGTGCGGATGCCGCGATCGTCGTCCGCGAGCAGGACGGTGGGGTTGGTCATTTGTGCCCTCCTTCGGGCCTGTACATCGGCAGCATCACATTGAAGACGGTGCGGCCCCGCTCGCTCGTGAACTCGATGACGCCGCCATGGTCGTCCACGATCTTGGCCACGAGCGCGAGCCCCAGGCCGGTTCCCTTGGCCTTGGTCGTCACGAATGGGTCGAACAAATGGGCGCGGATGTCTTCCGGAATACCCTCGCCGTTGTCCTGCACGCTGACGACGAGCGGCAGCTGCAGGCGCCGCTCGCTGCCGGGCATGGCGAGCCGCACGCCCGGCCGGAATGCCGTGGTCAGCACGATCTCGCCGCCATCCTTGGGCGCCGCTTCGGCGGCGTTCTTGACGAGGTTGAGGAACACCTGGATCAACCGGTCGCGGTCGCCGAGCACCGGCGGCAGCGAGGGGTCGTATTCCTCGCGCACCCGCATGCGCTGGGCAAAGCCGGCCTTGGCGATCGCCTTCACGTGATCCAGAACCTGATGGATGTTGACCGGCTCGCGCGGCTTCGGCGGACGGTCGGCGAAAACCTCCATGCGGTCGATGAGATCGACGATGCGGTCGGTCTCGTCGCAGATGAGCTTGGTGAGCGAGCGGTCCTCGCTCGACAGTCCGCCTTCGAGAAGTTGCGCGGCGCCGCGGATGCCCGAGAGCGGATTCTTCACCTCGTGCGCGAGCATGGCGGCCATCGCCGTCACCGAACGCGCGGCACCGCGATGCGTCAGCTGGCGATCGATCTTGCGCGCGATGCCCTGCGCCTGGATCGAGAGCACCACGGCGTCCGGCTCCTCGACGATCGGCGCCGCCTGGACGGTGACGAAGTGGCGGCCGATGCGCGGCGTCTCGAGCGTAAGGCCGAACTCGCGCACCGCCTTCTCGGACGCGAAAGCCTGTTCGACCAGCGCCAGCACCGGGCTGTCCGCCGGAACGTAGTGCGCCAGCGTGTGACGCCGCATTTGCGCCAGGCTGGTGTCGAAAAACTGCTCGGCAGCCATGTTGGCGAACTCGATCGCGCCCTCGCGGCGGACCACCAGAACGGCGTCCGCCAGGGCGTTCAGGACCGGGAAGGCGTCGATCGTCCGGTGCGATGTCTCCGGTGCGGGAATGGGCTGATCCACGGTCATTCGTTCCGCCCTGTAGCGGATACGCCCCTCTTTCAATGCAAAGTCCAAGCCAGCGGCGCTGGAAGCCTGATGGCAGGCAATTTCGGCCGATATTTAGAGCAAGAATTACGACATAATGGCTAAAAAAAATGCAGAAGCGTCAATCTGTCCAAAACTTAGGCAATCATGGC
>CAZUYG010000663.1:0-2791 GCA_964624265.1 uncultured Candidatus Odyssella sp. | reverse complement strand
CCTTGTCCATGCCGAGCAACTCGCCGAGCACCTGCTCGGTGTGTTCGCCGACCGAGGGCGCGCCGCGCCGGTATTCCACCGGCGTGCCCGAGAGCTTGATCGGGCTCGCGATGTAGCGCTCGGTTTTGCCGGTGGCGGTGTGCGGGATCTCGACCACCATGTTGCGCGCCTTCACCTGCGGGTTGTCGAACACCTTGTCGATCGTGTTGACCGGCCCGCAGGGCACGGCGCGCTTCGAGAGGCCCTCGATCCAGTAGTCGCTCGGGTGCGTCGCCGTCAGCGCTTTCACCGCGGCATCGCAGGCGGCGCGGTTGGCCACGCGCAGCGCGTTGGTGAGGAAGCGCGGATCGTCGGCCAGCGCCGGCTGTCCGGCGAATTCGCAGAAGGCCCGGAACTGGCGGTCGTTGCCGACCGCGAGGATGAAATGCCCGTCCGACGTGGGATAGGCCTGATAGGGCACGATCGTCGCGTGCGCGGTGCCCCACGCCTTCGGGATCCGGCCGGTGTGGAGGTAGTTCATGCCCTCGTTGATGAGCCACGCCACCTGGCAGTCGAGCAGCGCCATGTCGATGTGCTGGCCTTGTCCGGTCGCGTCGCGGTGGCGCAGCGCCGCGAGGATCGCGATGTTGGAATACATCCCGGTCATCACGTCGGCGATGCCGACGCCGACCTTGGCCGGCTCGCCGCCATCGGGGCCGGTGATGCTCATGATGCCGCCCATGCCCTGGACGACGAGATCGAACCCAGCGCGGCCGGCATACGGGCCGGTCTGTCCGAAGCCGGTCAGCGAGCAATAGACGAGGCGCGGGAAGCGATCCTTGAGCTGCGCGTAGGCGAGGCCGTATTTCGCGAGATCGCCGGTCTTGTAGTTCTCGAACACGACGTCGCTCTTCGCGATCAGCTTGAGCGCCAGGTCCTGCCCCTCGCGCGATGCGAGGTTCAGCGTGATCGAACGCGTGTTGCGGTTGGCGGCGTTGAAATAGACGCTCTCCCGCGGCAGGTCGCGGCCGCCCGCGTCCTTGAGGTAGGGCGGGCCCCAGGCGCGCACGTCGTCGCCGGTGCCGGGCCGCTCGATCTTGATCACGTCGGCGCCGAGATCGGCGAGGATCTGGGTGGCCGTCGGCCCCGCCAGAATGCGCGTCATGTCGAAAATTCGAATGCCGGACAGCGGCCCGGGCATGGCGTTTCCTCCCCCAGCGAAGGCGCGCTTATAGGGAGGGAAGGGCGCCCGCGGCAAGGCGGGGGCTTCCGAAGTGTTCACGATTTCGCGGGCATGATCCGCACCCAAGCGCCGCCCGTACGTTGTGCCAACGGGCGACGGCTGGGGAGGTGGCGGTCATGGCGAAGACTGCGCGTTCGCGACGGGCGGGCTTTCTGGCCAAGGCATGCGCGCTGGCGGCGATCTTGCCGGCGGCGCTGACCGCGGCGTGCGCGTCGCTGACGGTCCCGGTGGAATCGAGCGCGATCGTCCACAACGACACCAACCGCAGCTACCGGCTCTACGTGCCGGCGTCCGTCCGCGCCAAGGACGCGCCGGCGCCGCTGGTCCTCGTGCTCCAGGGCGCCGGGCCCGGCTTCGACATCATGGACATCACGCGCATGACGGCGGTCGCCGACCGGGAAGGCTTCGCGGTCGCGTTCCCGAACGCGGTGGGCGATCTTTGGAACGACGGCGCGCTCAAAGCGATCGGACCCAATGGCAGCCGCGACGTGGCCTTTCTGCGCCGCGTGGTCGCCGATATCGAGGCGAAGGGCCTGAAACTGGACCGCCGGCGCATCTACGCGCTTGGCCTTTCGAACGGCGGGATGATGAGCCTGAGAGCGGCGTGCGAGGCGGCCGATCTGTTTGCCGGGGTCGGCGCCGTGGCGGCGAGCATGCCGAAGGCGTTGGCTCCCGATTGCCGGCCGAGCGCGCCGGTCTCCATCATCCTCGTCAACGGCACCGACGACCCCATCGTCCCGTATCGGGGCGGAACCGTGCGTGTCGGCGTGGTCGGGTTCGGCGAGGTGCTTTCGACCGACGAGACGATGGCCCTGTGGGCGCAGGCGAACGGCTGCGGGACGCCATCGCCGGCCGCGGCGTTGCCGGATCGCGAGCGGCGCGACGGGTCGCGCGCAGTGCAGATCGACTACGCGGATTGCCGGGGAAGCCGCGTGCGCTTGATCCGCATCGAGGGCGGCGGGCACGCATGGCCCGGCGGTCTGCAGTTCCTGCCCGAGCTGCTGATCGGCGCCGTGAATCGCGATATCGACGCCGGCCAGGCGGCCTGGACGTTCTTCCAGGAAGCGCCCGCGCGCTGACCGGGATCGCACCGGTGTCGGATTGGTGCGTCGCGCGCGTATCATTCCGAAGAGTATCGCGGGTCCAACGATGCGCCGTGTCCTGACGATTGCCGCTCTCCTGCTCTCAGCCGCCGCGCCCGCCTTTGGCGAAGTGCAATCCCGCACGCTCGAACAGGGCAGTGCGCGCCGCGACTATTTATTCTTCGAGCCCGCGGCGACCGCCGCGCCCTCCGCCGGGCGGCCGCTCGTCGTCGCCCTGCATGGCGGCGGCGGGACGGCGGCGCAAATGATGGCGTTCAGCCGGTTCAACCTGTTCGCGGCGCGCGAGGGCTTTGCCGTCGCCTATCCGCAGGGCACGAACCGGCGCTGGAACGACGGCCGCGTCTTTCGCGGCCGTGGCGAAACCGACGCCGACGACGTGGCGTTCATCCGCGCAATGGTCGCCGATATCGCTGCGACGGGAACGCCGCTCGACCGCCGCCGCATTTTCGCCGCCGGCATCTCGAAC
>CAZUYG010000662.1:0-2792 GCA_964624265.1 uncultured Candidatus Odyssella sp. | reverse complement strand
GGCCCGATCCGAGCTACGGCATCCAGCTCAACGACCGCGCGATCGAAGGCGTGCCGGCCGAAGGGCAGGCGGAGATCGCGTGGGAGGAGATCGCCGGCCGCTATGCCGACGGCGATTCCTATCGATTGCGCCGCCCGCGCGTGGGTTTCCGCGCGCTCGCCTTCGGGCCGCTCGGCCGCGAAACCGCGCGCTCGCCGCGCATCGCGCCGCAGCTCGTCGGCATGGGCCTGCTCGAAGCCGTGCCCGCCGCCGAAATCGAGCGGCGCGCGGCCGCGAACACGGCGCATGCCGACGGCGTGCGCGGCACGCCGCGCAGGGTCGGCGCCATGACCGGCCGCTTCGGCTGGCGCGCCGAGCAGCCGGGCGTCCGCGCGCAGATCGCGTCGGCACTGATCAATGACATGGGCCTCACCACGTCGCAGCATCCCGAAAAGAACTGCCCGGCGGCGCAGGCCGCGTGCCGCGCCGCCGATCCCGGCCCGCGCCCGAACGTGTCGGACGAAGCGCTCGCGACGATGACGTTCTACGTCAGCACGCTCGCGGTGCCGGAGCGGCGCGACGTCGATGCTCCCGAGGTGCGGCGCGGGGAGAAAGCATTCATGGCCATCGGCTGCGCGGCATGCCACCAGCCGGCCATGACGACCGGCGGCGATGCGGCGATCCCGTTTCTCGCGCATCAGACGATTCATCCGTTTACGGATCTGCTGCTGCACGACATGGGCGACGGGCTCGCCGACGGGCTGCATGAAGCGGGCGCATCGGGCCGCATGTGGCGCACCGCGCCGCTCTGGGGAATCGGCCTCGTGCCGCTGGTCAACGGCCACGAAAACTATCTGCATGACGGCCGCGCGCGCGGCCTCGCAGAAGCGGTTCTCTGGCATGGCGGCGAAGCCGAGACGGCGAAAGACCGCTTCCGCGCGCTGCCCAAGGCCGATCGCGAAGCGCTGATCGCGTTCCTGCGGTCGCTGTAGCGCCGCCCTTACGACGCGGCCACGCTGCGCCGCGGCGCGAAGGAATGCGCGAAGGCATCGGTCGCGCGCACGAGCGATGCGCGGATGCCCGGCTCCATCGCCGAGTGGCCGGCATCGGCCACGATCTGCAGCGAAGCGTTGCCCCAGGCGCGCGCCAGCTCGTCGGCGGAATTGGGCGGGCACACCATGTCGTAGCGCCCCTGCACGATCGTGCAGGGCAGGTGGCGGATGCGCGCGGTGCCGTGCAGCAGCTCGTCGTCGCGCAGAAACATGTCGTGCTTGAAGTAATGCGCCTCGATGCGCGCGAGGCCGAGCGCCAGCCGGTCCTGCTCGAACGCCGCCACCGTGTCCGGGCTCGGCAGCAGCGTCGAGCACGCGCCCTCGTAGGCGCTCCAGCGCCGCGCCGCCGGCATGTGGATTTCGGGATCGGGGGCGATGAGGCGGCGGTAATAGGCGGTGAGGAGATCGTGCCGCTCGCCCGCCGGGATGAACTCGGCGAAGCGGCGCCATGCATCGGGGAAGAAGCGCCCCATGCCGTAGAGGAACCAGTCCACCTCGCTGCGCCGGCACAGGAACACGCCGCGCAGGATGAAGCCCAGGCACCGCTCGGGATGCGTCTTGCCGTAGGCCAGCGCCAGCGCGCTACCCCACGAGCCGCCGAACACCACCCAGCGCTCGATGCCGAGCGAGACGCGCAGCTTCTCGATGTCCTGGATCAGGTGCCCGGTCGTGTTGTGCAACGTCTCGGCGATCGGCACCGAGCGGCCCGCGCCGCGCTGGTCGAACAGCACGATGCGATAGCGGCCGGGATCGAAATAGCGGCGGTGGGTCGAGGCGCTGCCGGCGCCCGGCCCGCCATGCAGGAACAGCACCGGCAAGCCGTCGGGCCGCCCGCACTCTTCCCAATACAACGCGTGCATCTCGTCGACGCGCAGCATGCCGGAGCGAAACGGTTCGATCGGGGGATAAAGGTCGCTACGGGCCATCGGATCCTGGTCGTTTGCGCGTTCGGCGGGCGGAGCGGGCTCCATGATATATAGCGTCCGTGGGCAAACGTCATGCCATGCGAATTTTTGGCGGCATGCCGGCGGCGATCCTGTTGGCCGCCGCGGTCGCCGTCGCCGCGCCGTTCTCGGCCGGCGCCGAACTGCGCCGCGGCGCCGACGTGAAGGCCGAGCGCGCGCTCGACGGCGACACGCTCGCGCTGGAAGGCGGACGCGTGCTGCGCCTCGCCGGCGTGCTCGCCCCGCGCGACGGCGATCCGCCGCGCGGCCGCCAGCGCGGCGCGGCCGCGGCGGCGGCCGCGGCGCGCGCGGCGCTCGACCGGCTCGCGCGCGGCAAGGCGCTTGCGTTGTGGCACGGCGACCTGGCCGAAGACCGCCACGGCCGCCTGTTCGCGCAGGCGCGCACCGCGGACGGGCTCTGGCTCGCCGACGAGCTCCTCCGCCTCGGCCACGCGCGCGTCTTCACGCAGCCCGGCGCCGCCGGGCGCGCGGCGGAAATGCTGAAGGCCGAAGCGGAGGCGCGCGCGGCCAAACGCGGCCTCTGGGCGCTCGCCGCCTATGCCGTGCGCGGCGACGAAGAGGCGGCGCGCCATACCGACTCGTTCCAGGTCGTCGAAGGCCGCGTGCTGAAGGCGGCGCAGGCGCGCGAGATTTTCTATCTCAATTTCGGGCGCGATATCCGGCGCGATTTCACGGTGGGCATCGACCGCGCGGCGCTGCGCGTCTTCCGGCGCGCGGGGCTCGATCCGCGCGCGCTCGAAGGCAAGCGCATCCGCATCCGCGGCTGGGTGCTGTGGCGCGGCGGCCCCTACATCGG
>CAZUYG010000661.1:0-2797 GCA_964624265.1 uncultured Candidatus Odyssella sp. | reverse complement strand
CGAAACACGCTTGCGCTGTGGATGCGGCGCCGGCGCTTTTTCGCAAGGTCCGCTTAGGGGTCAAAGGCGGTAGTCCAGCCCTGCTCGGAACCGAAGTCCGGTTCTTGATCACAAAGCGGACCAGGCGCGGCCGTATGCGCGCAGTTATGAGCAGCCGATCTAGTGGCAACTGAGAGACGGCCGCCGTCGCCTACATTTGCGCGTACAGGCGTCTGTCGCCGACGTGTGGACCCAATTAGCCGCCTGGCCGGCGTAACGCCGCACGGGCGCAGAAAAAAAAGCCCCGCCAACCCGTGATCCGGGCCGGCGGGGTATTGGCTTCGAGCGATCAGCCGGCGATGCGATAGACGCGTCCGCGGCCCTCGACCTTTTCTGATTTCACATCGAGGCCGAGCTTCTTCTTGAGCGCTCCGGCGATGGCGCCGCGGACGGTGTGCTTCTGCCAATCGAAGGCGGCTGCGATTTCGTCGATGGTGGCACCTTGGGAACGCTTCAGCATCTCGATCAGTTTCGCCTGCTTGCTGTCGGCATGGCTGCGGGACTTGGGTTCGGTGGTCCGCGCCTTTGCTGCGCGCGGCTTCCGGGCCTTCTGCTTGCTGGATTTGGCCACGAGGGTCTCCTTGGCATTGAGGCCGCGACCATCGCGGCCTCGGTGCCCACAGCAGCGCTCTACTTTCGGTCGAAGCCAAGTCTATAAGCCGATAACGCAATTGCTCTGATCAGCCCCCGCCGATCATCTAATGACCGAGCCAAATCGATCCGAACTGCAGCATCCGCGCGCGGCTGTCCCGGACCAATCCGAAGCACGCCCCTGGCCCGCGGACCGCGTCGAGCGCTGGCCGTTGGACCGGCTGGTGCCCTACGTCCGGAATGCCCGAACCCATAGCGAGGAGCAGGTCGCCCAGATCGCTGCCTCCATGCGCGAATGGGGCTGGACGAATCCAGTGCTGGTGGACGAGGGCGGCATGATCATTGCCGGCCACGGGCGTGTCTTGGCGGCGAGGAAACTAGGCATTGGCGAGGTGCCGGTGATGATCGCGCGCGGCTGGAGCGAAGCGCAAAAGCGCGCGTACGTGCTGGCTGATAATCAGCTCGCGCTCAATGCGGCGTGGGACGGAAAGCTCCTTGCAGTGGAGATTAGCGATCTTCGCGCGGCGGAGTTCGACATCAACCTGATCGGCTTCTCGGCGCAGGAGCTGCGAGACCTATCGCGTGGCGGCAAGACCCCGCCGGACCAGGTGCCCGACCCGCCGGTGAACCCGGTCTCGCAGCTTGGCGATCTCTGGGTTTGTGGCGAGCACCGCGTGCTATGCGGCAGCGCCACCGTACTCAGCGATGTCGAGGCGGTGCTTGCCGGCGAACTCGCCGACATGTGCTTCACCGACCCGCCCTACAACGTGAACTACGCCAACAAAGCGGCGGACAAGCTGCGAGGAAAGAATCGACCGATTCTCAACGATGCGCTCGGCGACGAATTTGCTGCGCTTCTGCGTGACGCGTGCGGCAACATCCTCACTGTTACGAAGGGCGCAATTTACCTGTGCATGTCATCGTCGGAACTCGACACGCTGAAGAAAGCGTTCAGTGAGGCCGGGGGAAAGTGGTCCACCTTCGTCATCTGGGCCAAGAACACGTTCACGCTCGGCCGCTCTGACTATCAGCGCCAGTACGAGCCGATCCTCTACGGCTGGAAAGAGGGTGCCGACCATTACTGGTGCGGTGCCCGCGACCAGGGGGACGTCTGGTTCATCGATAAGCCGGCAAAAAACGATCTCCATCCGACCATGAAGCCGGTGGCCCTGGTCGAGCGCGCGATCCGTAATTCGTCGAAGAGCCGAGACATCGTCTTGGATTCCTTCGGCGGATCGGGCACCACGATGATCGCGGCCGAGCTTGCTGGGCGCCGCGCTCGGTTGGTCGAACTCGATCCGAAGTACGTGGACGTCATCGTCGGTCGGTGGGAGGCGTTCACTGGCAACAAGGCAACGCTGCAGGCGACGGGACAGGCGTTCGCCGATGTCGCCGCCGAGAGAGTGAAGTCCAATGCGCGGCCGGAAGCCGAAACCAACCAAGCTCAAGGAACTGGCGGGTAACCCGGGCAAGCGGAAGATTGCCGCGGGCGAGCCGAAGCCCGAGGGCAATCTCACCGAGCCGCCTGAATGGATGACCGATAGCCAGCGTGCTGGCTGGGCGTACGCATTGGATCACGCCCCGCGCAGCTTACTTAAAAAGATCGACCGCTCCGCGCTGGCCATATGGGTTTGCGCCGAAGACTACCACCGCCAAGCCAACCAGGAGCAGGCGGCTCTCGGCCGTCTTCTCGTCAAGACAGAGAAGAACGGCGTCACGGTTCAATCGCCCTACCTGCCGATCATCAACAAGCAGGCACAGGTCATGCTGAAGGCCGCGGAGCAGCTCGGCTTCACGCCGGCAGCGCGGCCGCGAATCACGACTGGCGTCAGACCGCCCCTGAACAACGACGATGAGCGCGAGACAGAATCCGACGCCGGAGGTCCTGAAGGAGAAGGGGATCTCGGCTCGTATCTCGCGCGCAATCCCGCGCGCCTCAACTGATCCGACCACCGATTACGCGCGTGCCGTCGTCGAGGGCAGAGTCATCGCCGGCCGCCTCGTGCGACTGGCGTGTGAGCGGCACCTCAGGGATCTCGCCGAGGGCTCCAAAAGGGGCCTGCGGTTCAATGTCGATGCTGCCCAGTATGCGATCGCCTTCTTTGGGTTCCTTCGCCATTCCAAGGGCGAGTGGGCGCGCAGGCGGTTCCGGCTCGAGCCCTGGCAG
>CAZUYG010000660.1:0-2800 GCA_964624265.1 uncultured Candidatus Odyssella sp. | reverse complement strand
GAGCGCGACGGAGATCGCCGCGCCGCCCGACAACAGCAGCAAGACCGAGCCCGCTAGCGCCCATTTCGCGAATTGCGGGGAGTTCGGCCGCGGCAGCCAGGCGGGGAGGAAACGCCGGCCGGCGCGTGGCGCGCGCGGCGAGGGGCTCGAATCATGGGCGGGCTTGAACAACAGCGACGGCACACGGCGCGCCACCGAAATTCCGCCGGCCGGCGCGGCCGGCACCGCGTGTTCCGAGAGGCTCGGTCCGCGACGCGCTTCCGGTTCGTCTGCGCCGGCGGCGAGTGCGAGGCTCGGCCCCGCGCGCAGCAGACGTGCGGGATCGCCCTCGGCGTCCGTCGCGCTGACGAAGGCCGGAAGGCAGATGCTGGGCTCGTCGCGCGGCGCTTTGCGCTCGCGGCTGCGGCGATGCAGGCGCGCCCAGTCGCTGTTGATCATGCGCCGCACGAGGCCGGAAGCCTCCGGCGCGGCGGGCGTGGTGGGCATCGGGATCTTGCGCGGCGCCGCCGCGGGCTGCGCCGCCGCCGGGCGCCCGGCCGATTTGGGCGCGCGCATCAGCAGCGCGGCCACCGTCGTCACGATCTCGCCGAGCAGGATGCGCTCGTCGCGTTCGACGGTCGCTTTTTCGATGTGTTCCCACGCGCCGTTCTGGCGGACGGCGGTGCCGTTCATGCTGTCGAGATCGACGAGGAGCACCGCGCCGTCGTCCTGGATGCGCAGCTCGCAATGATGCCGCGACACCGAACCGTGTTCGATGACGATGTCGTTGGTCTGGTCGCGGCCGACCCGGAAAACGCGCCCGGAGTCCATCCCTTGCCGTCCCCCCAAATCTCCCAACGGGGCGACCCTGGCCGGCTTCTCCCAAAGCCCGGGCGGGTGCCCCTCGCTGATCGATTCTTACGCGCGGGAAAGCCGCCGCGTGCCTCCCCGCAAGCGCCTGAATCCGCACGCAATCCCGAAATTCCGCGCCAAAATGGCGCGCCGAAAAGGCCCCGGTTGCGCGCCCCTGGGCCGCGTGATACCAAGCGGCGCCGGCCGGCCGGGGAAACTCGGCCGGCGGGTTTCCGTTTCGACACCAATTTCAACGGGGTGTCCGGGGGTGCGGGCCTTGCGAACGCTTGCAGGCCGCTCGGGCGCTCTTTCCGACCATGGGGCCCGTCGTCCTTGGCCAGCGATAGTTCCGGTTTGAGCGGCGTCGCCGAGCGTTACGCGACCGCGCTGTACGACCTTGCGGATGAGTCCAAGTCGCTCGATGCCGTGGCGGAAGACCTCCGCCGCCTCAAAGGCATGATCGACGGTTCGTCCGATCTCCGCCGTTTCCTGCGGTCGCCGCTGATCGACCGCCAGGCCCAGACGAAGGCCATGCTGTCGGTCCTCGACGCGGCCAAGACCGGCGATCTCGTTCGGCGGTTCGTCGGCGTTGTCGGCGGGCACCGGCGCCTGTTCGCGCTGCCGGGCATGATCGAGGCCTTCCTGCGCCAGCTGGCCAAGCGCCGCGGCGAAGTGACGGTCCACGTCTCCTCCGCGCAGCCGCTCACGGCCGAGCAGAGCGCGGCGCTCGCCGAAACCCTCAAGAAATCGGTGGGCCAGAAGATCAACATCGAATCGAAGGTGGAGCCCGAGCTCATCGGCGGGCTCGTCGTGCGCGTCGGCTCGCGCATGGTCGACACCTCGATCCGCACGCAATTGCAGAAACTCCGGCGCGCTTTGCGCGCCGCCTAAGGGAGCTGAAGAATGGACATCCAGGCGGCCGAAATCTCCGCGATCCTCAAGAAACAGATCGCCGAGTTCGACAAGCAGACCGACGTGGCCGAGATCGGCCAGGTGCTGTCGGTCGGCGACGGCATCGCCCGCGTCTACGGCCTCGACAACGTCCAGGCCGGCGAGATGGTGGAATTCCCGGGCGGCATCCGGGGCATGGCGCTGAACCTCGAGACCGACAATGTCGGCGTCGTGATCTTCGGCTCCGACCGCGACATCAAGGAAGGCGACATCGTCAAGCGCACCGGCGCCATCGTCGAAGTTCCGGCCGGCGCCGGCCTGCTCGGCCGCGTGGTCGACGGCCTCGGCAACCCGATCGACGGCAAGGGCCCGCTGAAAGACGTCAAGATGCAGCGCGTCGAGGTGAAGGCGCCCGGCATCATCCCGCGCAAGAGCGTGCACGAGCCGATGCAGACCGGCTTGAAGGCCATCGACGCGCTCGTTCCGGTCGGCCGCGGCCAGCGCGAGCTCGTGATCGGCGACCGCCAGACCGGCAAGACCGCCGTCGCGCTCGACTGCTTCATCAACCAGAAGGCCGTAAACGCGGCCAACGATCCGAAGACGAAGCTGCACTGCATCTACGTCGCCGTCGGCCAGAAGCGCTCGACGGTCGCCAAGATCGTGAAGACGCTCGAAGACTACGGCGCGATGGAATATTCGATCGTCGTCGCCGCCACCGCGTCCGATCCGGCGCCGCTGCAGTTCCTGGCGCCCTACACCGGCTGCGCGATGGGCGAGTATTTCCGCGACAACGGCATGCACGCCGTCATCGTTTATGACGACCTGTCCAAGCAGGCCGTCGCCTACCGCCAGATGTCGCTGCTGCTGCGCCGCCCGCCGGGCCGCGAAGCGTATCCGGGCGACGTGTTCTATCTCCACTCGCGCCTGCTCGAGCGCGCCGCGAAGATGTCGGACGCCGAGAAGGCGGGCTCGCTCACGGCACTGCCGGTCATCGAGACGCAGGCCGGCGACGTGTCGGCCTATATCCCGACCAACGTGATCTCGATCACCGACGGCCAGATCTTCCTGGAAACCGAGC
>CAZUYG010000659.1:0-2814 GCA_964624265.1 uncultured Candidatus Odyssella sp. | reverse complement strand
CGGTGGAACTGAAGATTGACGCGAGCTTCCGCCCCTTCTGGAGCAGCGCTCATTGGCGCGCGCAAATCTGGCAGGACCTCGGCACCCACCCCAGCGAGATCGGCATCCGCACCGACGCGTCGAAGGTCACGGCAGAAATCAACGGCGACGCGATGCCCCCTTCGTCAAGGTCAACTGCGCCGCCCTGCCCGCCGGCCTGGTCGAGAGCGAGTTCTTCGGACATGAACGGGGCGCCTTCACGGGCGCTGTTTCCTCCCGCCGCGGCCGGTTCGAGCTCGCCGATGGCGGCACCATCTTCCTGGATGAAGTGGGGGAGGTCGCCCCCGATGTCCAGGTCAAGCTCCTCCGTGTCCTTCAGGAAAGCGAGTTCGAGCGCGTCGGCGGTTCCGAAACCGTCAAGGTCAACGTGCGCGTCATCGCCGCCACCAACCGCGATTTGGCCGCGGACGTGAAGGAACAGAAGTTCCGCGCCGACCTTTACTACCGCCTCGGCGTCTTCCCCGTCACCGTCCCGCCCCTGCGCGACCGCGTCACCGACATCCCCGTCCTCGCCACGTTCTTTGTCACACAACTCGCCGCGGCCGTTGGCAAGAAGATCGAAGAAATCGACCCGACCACAATGACCCGGCTCGTCAAGTACGCCTGGCCCGGCAACATCCGCGAGCTCCGCAACATCCTCGAGCGGGCCGTCATCCTCTCCGAGGGAACCACTCTCCGCATCGATGAGGGTGAACTCCGCTCCCAGCCCGGCCAGGCCGCCCCGGCCCAGCTCTCCCTCGCCGACATGGAGCGCGAGCACATCCGCGCCATCCTCAAGCAAACCAACGGCGCCATCGCCGGCCCCACTGGCGCCGCCAAGATCCTCGGTGTCAGCCGGCCCTCCCTGTATGATCTACTCGGTCGTTTCGGCCTCAAGAAGGAGAATGGTTCGTGAGCCAATCCCGTACTCGTCATTCACGCTGGTCTGGCCGTGCCGTGTCCGGCGTCGCCGCCGCCGCCCTTTCTGCATTCCTACTCGTCGGCTGCGGCGAGACGCCCGAGGAGATGCTCGCTTCTGCCAAGACTTACATCGAGAGGAACGATTTCGATGCGGCAAGCATCCAGCTGAAGAATGCACTGCAGAAAAACGGGAACATCGCTGAGGCCCGCTTCCTGCTTGGGCGTGTCAATGCACGGCAGGGCAATATCGGCGGGGCCGTAAAGGAGCTTCAGCGCGCTGCGGAACTGGGGTATTCCCGTGACGAGGTTGCACGCGAACTTGCTCCCGCACTCGTCAAAGGGGGCGAGTTCGATAAGCTATTCGCCGAGTTTGGCGACCCGCGGGTGAGTGATCCGAAGGTGCTTGCGACGGTACTCGTCGCGCTCGGCGATGCCTATTTGATGAAGCGTGATGTCGTCAGGGCTCATGCAACCTATCAGCAGGCGCTTGCGGCCGATGCCGACGCGCACGCTGCAAGGCTGGGTTTGGCTCGGACCAGCGCCATCAAGGGAGAGCGGGAAGCGGCCGAGGAACTGGTCAGTGATACCGTAAAGCGGGCGCCCGACGATCCCGTGGCGCGGGCCATGCTTTCGGACATTCTGATTGCTCGAGGGGATGAAGCGCAGGGCGTCGGCGAGATGCGGGAGGCAGTGCGGCTCGAGCCCAAGAGGCTGGAGTTTCACTACGCGCTCGTCCGCCAGTTGCTGCGCCAAGGGGCGAATGCCGATGCGGATGCAGCACTCAACGCGATGAAGGCGGTCGGGGGCTCCCACCCTTCGACGCGCTACCTTCAGGCGATGATTGACTTTCGCGAGAACCGCCTGGCTGAGGCGCGCGACGGATTGATGAAGGCGCTCAAAGATGCGCCACAGTTTCTTCCTGCCGAATTGCTTGCAGGGGTTGTGCTGGTGCGCCTGAACGAACATGAATTGGGGCGTGCACATCTCGCCAGGGTGCTGCAGGCGATTCCGGATAACCCAGTCGCACGCCAGACGATGATCGTTTCACATTTGGCCACTGGCGAAGCGAAGCAGGCGCTCGAGATCGTGCAACCTATGCTGCAGACGCCTCAGCCCAACGCTCGCCTGCTTGCCCTTGCGGGCCAGGTATTCATTGCCAACGGTGATTTCGAGCGTGCGGAAGAGTATCTCGAACGGGCGGCGAAGGCTTCCCCGGAGGATCCCCGCGCACTGACGCGTCTCGGCGTAGCCCGGATTGCCGGCGGAGACGTCGATAGTGCATTGGTGGATCTCACGAGCGCCTCGCGAATGGATGAGAGTGGCATTCTTGCGGACCTTGCTCTCGTGATGGCTCACCTGCGGCGCGGTGAAATGGAGAAGGCGCTGGCGGCCCAAGCTGAACTAGAACGCAAGCAACCTGGGAACGCATTTGTGCATAATCTGCGGGGGGGGCTGATGCTGGCCAAGCGCGATGTCTCGGCGGCCCGAGCGGCCTTCGAGAAGGCGCTCTCGATCCAGCCGAACTACGTCGCCGCAGCGGTAAACCTTGGCCGGCTGGATTTGGCCGACCGCAAGCCCGCCGATGCGGTCGGTCGGATCAAGGCTATCGTCGAACGCGATCCCAAGAGCGTCGAAGCGCTGCTGACCCTGGCTGAAGTCCAGCGTGCCACCGGTGCGGCTGCGGCAGAGGTCCTTGCAACGCTCGAGCGTGCTGAGGCGGTGGCGCCCGGTGCGGTCGTGCCCAACCTCGCGATCGTTCAGCATCATCTTCAGCAACGCCAAGTGGCGCGTGCCTTGCAGGTGGCGCAGAAGATCGCGTCCGCACACGAGAACGATCCGCGCGCCCTTGAAGCGCTGGCGCGGACCCAGCTCGCC
>CAZUYG010000658.1:0-2814 GCA_964624265.1 uncultured Candidatus Odyssella sp. | reverse complement strand
CGCACCTTGCGTTGCGGAATGTATTGCTGGGCGCCGCCGCGCGCTCTGTCAACGCGCGCCGGCGCGTCGCGCCGCCCTTTTGCGCCGTGCGCCGGCCGGCGGTGCCTGCGCGCCGCTCGGGCCGGGACGGCTCTCGCGCCGGCGAGGCCGCCCGCGGCGCCGGTCCGGGCCGTACTACGCGTTGTTCTTGAAGCGCTCGCGCTTGTACTCGTTCGGGTTCACGTCCTTGGCGCCCCAGTTCTCGATGTCGCGGCCCTTGCCGAACATCCAGGAATAGCCGTCCCGGGGATTGGTGAGGATTTCCCACCAATTGTTGTCGAGATCGAGGAAGTAGAACGAGTAGGTGCCGTGCTGATCGACCGGCTTCGTCACCTTCTTGATGCCCCACTTCGCCTGCTGCTCGGCGCACAGCTTGTAGGCGTTGTCGACCTCTTCGCGGGTCGCCACGTCGAGGCCGTTGTGGTTCAGCAGCGGCATCTCGCCGCCGCGCTTCGGGTTCTGCACCACGGCGATCGTGTTGGTGCCGCCGAGGCGGATGATCAGCGAAATCGGGCTCGTGCGCACCACTTCGAGGCCGAGAAAATCGGTGTAGAAGTGCCGCGTCTTTTCGAGGTCGAACGACTCGAGCGTTCCGTGCGACAGGAACTGGAGCTTCAGGACGGGATCCTTCGCGTATTCGACGACACGTTCGGTCATGGTTGTCCTCCCTCGTCTAAGGCCCGGATGACGGCCTATCCAATCGCAGCCATTCTAGTCGACGGCGACCCGGTTCACCAAGGTGCCGCAGCCGGCGATTTCGATCCTGATTTCGTCGCCCGGCTTCAGGAACTCCTTGCGCGCAAAGCCCACGCCGGCCGGCGTGCCGGTGGCGATCACGTCGCCGGGGCGCAGGGTGACGTGGCGCGAGAGGTAGGCAATCTGCTCGCGGATCGAATGGACCATCAGGCTCGAGTTCGAATCCTGCTTGATCTTGCCGTTGATCCACAGTTTCAGCGGAATGTTTTCCGGCGGCGGCAGGAATTCGGCGGGCGTGATGTAGGGGCCCATCGGCGCCGAGCCGTCGAAGCATTTCTGCCCCACCCAGTCGAACACGAAAGGCGAGCCTTCGCGCTTGATGTGGTCGCGGGCTGAAAGATCGTTGACGATGGTATAGCCGGCCACGGCGTCCATGGCCCGCTCCTCGCTGAGGTTGCGCATGGCGCGGCCGATCACGACACCGATCTCGACCTCCCAATCGACCATTTTCGAGAATTTCGGGAGATGGATCGGCGCGCCCGGCCCGATGACCGAATGCGCCGAGGTCTTGACGAAGAACCAGGGCTCGGCCGCCCGCTGCGGCCGCACATAGGGGCCTTCGAGCTTCGGCCCGGCGGCCCCGGCGCGCGCCATCTCCTCGAGGTGGTCCCAATAATTGGCGCCGGCGCAGAAGAGGGCCGTGGGGTAAAGCAGCGGCGCGAGCAGCTCGGCCTTGGCCAGCGGGATGCCGCGTTTGGGATCGGCTTTCGCGGCCGCTTTCTTGAGCCGGGGATGCACCTTGTCCCACGACTGCAGCAGCGACAGCACCGAGGATGCGTCGACGCCGGCCCCGGCGAGGTCGGCGGCCGGATAAACGCGGTCTCCGACGAGGACGCCGGCGGCGGGTTTGCCCTTCGCGGCGCGGTAGGTGAGCAGCCGGTATTCGGTCATCGTGTCCTTCCTCCCTGGCCGCCCGGATCCCATCCGGCGCGGCGGCCGCTCGTGACGGCGGTTCCGGCGGCCAATCTAGCGGCGCCGTCCGGGCCCGCAAATCATATTGGAAGATAGTGCGGATTTTCGAAAATCCGTTGACGCGGGGCCGGCGCCCGGCTTTGGTCCGAAAAACGGGAGGGGATCGTGGCCGACCGCGCGCTCAACGTCATCGTGTTCCCGGGCGGGTTCAACCTGCCGCTCTGGGCCGGCCTGCAGCAGGGGTTTTATGCGCGTCAGGGCCTGTCGCTGACGCTGCATTTCACCGCCAGCTCGATGGAGCAGCTTGCCGGCCTCATCCGCGGCGATTGGGACATCGGCCTCACCGGCTTCGACAACGTCGTTGCGTATCAGGAAGGGCAGGGCGAGGCGAAGATCGACCGCGAGCCCGATCTGTTCGCGTTCATGGGCGGCGACGACGCGTTCCTGCGCCTCGTCGTGCAGAAGGGCATCGCCGGATACGCCGATCTCAAAGGCAAGACGCTGTCGGTCGACGCGCTCACGACCGGCTTCGCGTTCGTGCTGCGCAAGATGCTGGCTCTGAACGGCATCGGCGAAGGCGACGTGGCGTTCGAGCGCGCCGGCGGCGTCGTGCAGCGCTGGGAGGCGCTCAAGGCCGGCAAGCACGCCGGCACCTTGCTGATCACGCCGTTCGAGCTGATCGCGCAGAAGCTCGGCCTGCGCCTGCTGCAGAGCGCGCGCGACGTGTTCCCGCGCTATCAGGGCCTCGTCGGAACGGCGCGGCGGAGCTGGGCGGCGGCCAACGGCGATACGCTGACGGCCTTCATCCGCGCGCATCTCCAGAGCCTCGCCTGGCTGCACGACCGCGCGAACCGAGCCGCCGCCGCCGCGATTCTCGCCGAGAAGGTGCCGAACATGACCGCGGAATTCGGCGCCGCGGTGTACGACGAGCTGCTCAAGCTGCCCGGCGGCTTCGAGCCCAAGGCGCGCCTCGACAGCGAGGGCATGAAAGCCGTGCTCGCGCTGCGCAGCGAATACGGGCGCCCGCAGAAGACGCTCGCCGATCCGACGAAATACGTCGATCTCTCGTTCTACGAGCGCGCGTCGCGTTGAAGCGCGTCAGACGCC
>CAZUYG010000657.1:0-2827 GCA_964624265.1 uncultured Candidatus Odyssella sp. | reverse complement strand
GGCATGCTCGAGCGCGGCTACGAGCGCGGCTTCGCCGAGCGCTGCTTCCAGCAGATCGAGGGCTTCGCCGAATACGGCTTCCCGGAGAGCCACGCGGCGAGCTTCGCGCTCCTCGTCTATGTCTCGGCCTGGATGAAGTGCCACTACCCGGCCGTGTTCGCCGCGGCCCTGCTCAACAGCCAGCCGATGGGCTTCTACGCGCCCGCGCAGATCGTGCGCGACGCGCGCGACCACGGCGTCGAAGTGCGGCCGGTCGACGTCAACCGCAGCGACTGGGACAACACGCTGGAGCCGGGCACGCACGGCTTCGCGCTGCGGCTCGGTTTCCGCCAGGTGAAGGGGCTCGGCGAGGAGCCGATGAAGCGGCTCGTGGCGGCGCGCGGCAACGGCTTTCCCGATCCGCGCACGGTGTGGCGCCGCGCCGGCCTCGCGCCGAAAACCCTGCAGCGCCTGGCCGAGGCCGATGCCTTCGCCTCGATGGGGCTCACGCGCCGCGAGGCGCTGTGGGCCGTGCGCATCCTCGGCCCCGCGCCGTTGCCGCTGTTCGCCGCCGCGCGGGAAGACGAGCAGGCCAACGATCCGCCCGCCGCGCTGCCGGCCATGACGCTCGGCGAGGAGATCGTCGAGGACTACACGGCGCTCCACCTCTCGCTGCGCGCGCATCCGCTCGAACTACTGCGGCCGGCGCTCGAGCCGCGGCGCGAGACGCCGAACGCGGCGCTGTCGGCGGTCGCCGACGGGCGGCGCGTGACGGTGGCCGGGCTGGTGATCGTGCGCCAGCGCCCCGGCACCGCCAAGGGCGTGATCTTCATGACGCTCGAAGACGAAGCCGCGATCTGCAACGTCATCGTCTGGCCGCACGTGTTCGAGCGCCTGCGCCCGATCGTCATGGGCGCGCGGCTGATCCTCGTGAAGGGCGTGCTGCAGCGCGAGGGCATCGTCACCCACGTCGTCGCCGACGATCTCGAGGACATCTCGGCGCTGCTCGACACGCTGTCGGCCCGCGACGACCCGCACGCGCGGCCGATGCCGCTCGAAACCGCGCGCGCCGACGAAGTCGTGCGGCCCAACGGCCGCGATCCGCGCGACCCGGCGGGCAAGGCGAAGCCGCACCTGCTCTATCCCTCGCGGGATTTTCACTGATCCGGCTACACGTGCGCTAGCGGCGGCGAGCGCCGTGCACCACGGAGATAATCTCGACCGCGTCGCGTCGAACGCGATAGACGACAATGTAGGGCAAGTCCGGAACCACCATCTCGCGCGTCCCGGCAACTCTGCCGCGACGGCCAGCAAACGGCACATGGCCGAGCAACGCCGCCAATCGCTCCACCCGTTCGATCGTCTGCGCCGCTGCCGCGGGATTGTCGCGGGCGATGAATCGAAAAATTTCCGTAAGATCGCGGCCGGCCTGCGGCGTATAGCGGGCTCTCATGCCGGCGCGTCGTTACGCACGCGGCAGGCGAAACAAAGCCTTTACCTCGTCATCGCTGAGAAACTCGCCGGCATCCGCTTCGGCAAGACCCTTCCGGATGTTTGCCAGCTGCGCTTCGCTGAACCCGTAGGCGTCCGGTTCCTGCTCCGCGAGAATGAAAAGCAATTCTGCAATTTCGTCTTGCCGCTCGCGTGGCAGAGACCGCAATCGCTCGACCGCGCGTTCCAGCAGATCGGTCATTCCTTGTGCGCTCCCAAAGCGACGCCATTCTAGGTTCGGACGGCTTCGCGAGCCAGAGCGACGATTGCGGCGCCGGGCGGCGCTCGGCGTTGCTTGGCGCAGGTGCTGTACTGCTCGTAGCACCGCTGCACGATCTCGGGGGGACCGTAGCGCTCGCCGTAGACGCCAGTGCGCGTGCCGGCCGAAATACACGCCAGGCGCCGCGATAGGCAAGTATTCTGGCGAGTGCCCTGCGCAAGCTGGATCGCGCTCTCTGCGGAGCGCAAATGGTCCGCCCGCGCGAACGAACACGTTCTTCTTGGCCGGCCCCGCTTCGGCAACATTGACGCAGATCAACGTCTGGCGGCGCGCTGGCGCGCCGCGGCCGGTTGCGGCTAGTCTCCCCCGCCCTCGGACACCCCCGCACCGCGATGACAGCCGCCGCGCGCCGCCACGACCCCTACGCCGCGCTGCGCGTCGGCGAAATCCGGCTGATGCTCACCGCCTCGGGTTGCGCGGGCCTCGCCAACCGCGCGCTTGCCGTCGTCATCGGCTATCAGGTCTACGCGCTCACCAAGAGCCCGCTGATGATCGGCGTGCTCGGGCTCGTCGAGGCGATCCCGGCCATCGCGCTCTCGCTCTACGGCGGCCACGTCGCCGACCGCACCGACCGCCGGGCGATCATCCTCTGCGCCCGCCTCGTCTCGTTTGCCTGCGCCGTCGCCTTCGCGCTGATTTCCCTCGACAGCCACGCCGCCTCCGTGCTCGCGCTGTTCGGCGTCGTGTTCGCGGCCGGGCTCGCGCGCGGATTTCACGACCCGGCCGCGATCGCGTTCGAGGCGCAAGTCGTCCCGCAGCATTTGACGCTCAACGCATCGAGCTGGTTCAGCACGGTCTGGCAAGGCACCGCGATCGTGGGCCCGGCGCTGGGCGGCATCGCCTACGATCTGGCCGGCCCGGTCGCGACCTACGCGGGCCTGGCCGCGCTGCATGCGCTTTCCGCGCTCGCGCTGGCCGGCATCGCCAAGAAGCCGACACCCGTGCCGCGCGCCGGGGAATCGATCTTCCGCAGCATCGGCTACGGCGTGCGCTTCGTGTTCGGCAACCAGGTGCTGGTCGCGTCGATGGCGCTCGATCTCTTCGCGGTGTTGTTCGGCGGCGCCGTCGCGCTGATCC
>CAZUYG010000656.1:0-2828 GCA_964624265.1 uncultured Candidatus Odyssella sp. | reverse complement strand
TCCACGCCGCCACGATGGTCACGGCCGGCGTGTTCATGGTCTGCCGCCTGTCGCCGATGTTCGAATATGCGCCGGACGCGCTGGCGATGGTCACGATCATCGGCGCGATCACCTGCTTCTTCGCGGCCACGGTCGGCCTCGTGCAGAACGACATCAAGCGCGTGATCGCGTATTCCACCTGCTCGCAGCTCGGCTACATGTTCTTCGCCGCCGGCGTCTCCGCCTATCCGGCGGCGATGTTCCATCTGATGACGCACGCCTTCTTCAAGGCTTTGCTGTTCCTCGGCTCGGGCGCCGTGATCCACGGCATGCACCACGAGCAGGACATGCGGAAGATGGGCGGGCTCTTTTCGAAGATGAAGGGCGTCGCGATCCTGATGTGGATCGGCAGCCTCGCGCTCGCGGGCATTCCGTTCTTCGCCGGCTATTACTCGAAGGACATCATTCTCGAGTCGGCGTTCGGCGCGGAATCGAATCTCGGATATTTCGCGTTCTGGATGGGCATCGCCGCGGCGCTGATGACGGCGTTCTATTCGTGGCGCCTGCTGTTCATGACCTTCCACATGCCGTTCCGCGGCGACCACCACACCTACGACCACGTCGAGAAGACGCCGTGGACGATGATGGTGCCGCTGATCGTGCTCGCGGTCGGCGCCGTGTTCGCCGGTTTCATCGCGCACAAGGCATTCGTCGGCGACCATTGGGAGTCGTTCTGGGGCGAGGCGATCAAGATCGTGCCGCAGCACAAGGCGCTGGAGCACGCGCATCATTCCCCGCTCTGGGTCGGCCTGCTGCCTGCCGTCGTCGGCGTCCTCGGCATCGCGCTCGCCTGGTACGCCTACATGACGACGTCGCGCCTGCCGCAGCGGCTCGTGGCGCAGCACGAACCGCTCTACAAGTTCCTGCTCAACAAATGGTACTTCGACGAACTCTATAACGCCCTCTTCATCCGGCCCGCATTCTGGATCGGCCGGCAGCTCTGGAAGAAGGGCGACGGCAAGGTCATCGACGGGTTCGGCCCCGACGGCGTCGCCGCCACCACGATCAAGGCCGCGAAGCGCGTGGCCGCGCTCCAGACCGGATACGTCTATCACTATGCGTTCGCGATTCTCGTCGGCGTCGTCGTGTTCGTGACGCTGAAGCTCACCGGCGTGCTGAGGTAGCGATGGCGAACTGGCCGCTCCTCAGCGTCGTCACGTTCCTGCCGCTCGTCGGCGTGCTGTTCATCCTCGCGCTGGTGCGCGGGGACGAGGAGGCGACGAACCGCAACGCGCGCTACATGGCGCTGTGGACGTCGCTGGCGACGTTCCTCGTCTCGCTGCTGATCTGGATCAATTTCGACAAGTCGAAGACCGGCTTCCAGTTCGTCGAGACCCTCAAATGGTTCGACCTGCCGGGCGGCGCGGCGCTCAATTACAAGATGGGCGTCGACGGCATCTCGATGTTCTTCGTGCTGCTGTCCACCTTGCTCACGCCGGTCTGCGTGATCTCGTGCTGGACGGCGGTGAAGGAGCGCGTGCGCGAATATATGATCGCGTTCCTGGTGCTCGAGACCCTGATGGTCGGCACCTTCTGCGCGCTCGATCTCTTCACGTTCTACGTCTTCTTCGAAGGCGTGCTGATCCCGATGTTCCTCATCATCGGCGTCTGGGGCGGCGAGCGGCGCGTCTATTCGGCGTTCAAGTTCTTCCTCTACACGCTGCTCGGCTCCGTGCTGATGCTGCTGGCGATGTTCGCGCTCTACTTCCAGGCGGGCACGGCCGACATCCCGGCGCTGCTGGCCTTCGCCAAGGACAAGGGCTTCGGCGAGAGCCTGCAGATCTGGCTGTGGCTCGCCTTCTTCGCGAGCTTCGCGGTGAAGACTCCGATGTGGCCGGTTCACACCTGGCTGCCGGACGCGCACGTCGAGGCGCCCACCGCGGGCTCCGTGATCCTCGCCGGCGTACTGCTGAAGATGGGCGGCTACGGCTTCCTGCGCTTTTCGCTGCCGATGTTCCCCGAGGCGTCGATCTATTTCGCGCCGCTCGTCTACGCGCTGTCGATCGTCGCCATCATCTACACCTCGCTGGTGGCGCTGGCGCAGGAGGACATGAAGAAGCTCATCGCGTACTCGTCGGTCGCGCACATGGGCTACGTGACGCTCGGCATCTTCGCCGCCACGCACCAGATCAAGGACAAGGCCGTGCTCGGCGAGCAGGCGGTGCAGGGCGCCATCTTCCAGATGCTGTCGCACGGCGTCGTTTCGGCCGCGCTGTTCCTCGTCGTCGGCGTGGTCTACGACCGCATGCACACCCGCCTCATCGCGCGCTACGGCGGCCTCGTCGAGCGCATGCCGCGCTATGCGTTCGTGTTCATGGTCATGATGCTGGCCTCGGTGGGCCTGCCGGGCACGAGCGGATTCGTCGGCGAATTCCTGGTTCTGCTCGGCGCGTTCCAAGCCAATGTCTGGGTCGGCGTGCTGGCGACGAGCGGCGTGGTGCTGGGCTGCACCTACATGCTCTGGCTCTATCGCCGCGTGATCTTCGGAAAACTCGTGCGCGCCGATCTCAAGGGCATCACTGATCTCAACGTCCGCGAAATCGTCGTCTTCGCGCCGCTGGTGGTGCTCGTGATCTGGATGGGCGTCTATCCCTCGTCGTTCCTCGAGATCATCGAGCCGTCGGTGAAGGCGCTGGTCAGCGACTTCAAGGCCGGCATCTGCGCGCGCGATGCCGCGTGCTTCCCGGGCGTGGTGGGTGCGCGATGAACTGGGTGCAGCTCCAGCCGGCGCTGCCGGAGATCGTCCTCGCCTGCGCCGCGATGGCGCTGCTCATGCTGGGCGTGTTCCG
>CAZUYG010000655.1:0-2833 GCA_964624265.1 uncultured Candidatus Odyssella sp. | reverse complement strand
CGGGCGAGCTCGCCGCGGCCGCAATCCGCGCCGGCATCCCGATCAGCGAGGCGTCGTCCGCGCGCGTGCTCGCCAGCTCGTCGCCGAACTACCGCGACTCCATGCGGACGGACGCCTATGTCGGGACCGGCAAGGCGCTCGCGCCGTACGGCGCGTTCTCCGAGAAGGGCCAGCTCGCCGCCGAAGGCCGCGAGACCTCGAGCAAAGCGCGCATCGCCGCGGCCGGCGCCGCGGCCGCGAACCCGGACAAATACCAGATCGTGCGTGAGCGCGAGGCCATCCTGAAGGGCCAGCCCGCGAACAGCCCGGACCGTCGCGCGCTCGCGCTGGGCGAGAAGCCGACGACCGAGATGCTGAACAAGCAGAACCGGGCCGCGAACCTCGGCCTCGACTTGACGGAGATGGAGCAGCACGACCAGCTCGAAAGCACGCTGTCGTCGTTCATGCGTCAATCGCCGTCGCCGACCTCCGCCATGAACGCCTTCGAGAAGGCGGTGCCGGGTGGCGTCCAACGCCTGGCGGCGCTCAAGCAGAAGGCCATGGACTACCAGAACAGCCCGCGCGTCATCGGCCAGCAGCGTTCGGTCGCGCCGTCCGGCCAGATGGAATGGACGGTCCCGAGCGAGGTCCAGCGCGGCGTGCAGGTGCCCGCGTGGCGCGGCGACGACGGACAGTGGTACAAGCAGGAAGCGGACGGCAAGACCTACATCCTGAAATCCCGGAATTACTAGCCCATGGCCCTCTGGGAGCCCGTAGAGTTTCCGCCGCCGCGGCCCGGACAGGCGACGGTCGTCCCGGCCCTGCCGCAAGGCCCGTCGCTCGGCGTGCTGGCGGAAGTGATGAAGGCCGCGGGCATCCCGCAGGCCCCATCCACGCCGCAGGTCGCCGCCCCCGCGCCCGTGCCCGCGACGCCCATGGCCGAGCCGCCGGCGCCCAGCGCGTGGCCGACGGACGGCGTGCAGCCCCCGCCCGTCAACAACGATTTCTTCGGCCGCGTGCTGCGCGGCGCCATGGACGCGAACCCGATTCTCGACGCCGTGCCGCCGGACATCAAGGAGCGTGCGCTCGCGATCTTCCGGCTGTACGGCGACCGCGCGTGGCGCGACAACCCGGTGCTGGGCTCCACGGTCTCGAATATCGAGGCGGGCGGCCCGAAGACCGTCGGCCAGTCCTGGGAGGCCCAGCGCACGGCCTCGCTCATGCGGAACCCGGAGCAGCCGGGCATCCTGACGGAGCCGGCGCCGGCCCAGCCGAACGCGCCGGCCGCGACCTCCGAACGCTCGATCGCCGCGCGCCGCGACTACGAGATCAACGCTGCCGAGAAGAAGTCGCAGTTGAACGCGCTCGGCCCGCTGTCGCCGATCGAGCAGGTGACGGCGCTGCTGTCGTCGCTCGTCGGCTCTGCCGGCTCGCCAGAGATCGCCATCGGCCCCGGCGCCGTGGCGTACGCCAAGGCTGGGACTGTCGGGAAGATGGCGCTCGGCGCCGGAACGAACGCCGCGGTCGTCGGTCTGACGGATCCCGCCAATCAGATGTCGGCCGTCGCCCGCGGCGACCGCAAGGACTACAGCCCCGTCGAGCACGCCATGGCGACCGGCGGGGCGGCGATCTTGGGCGCCGCCATCCCGGCGCTGGGCGCGCTGTTCCGCCGTCTCGGCGCCATCCGCCCGGAGGCCCCGCCCCGCGCGGACGGCCCGCCGGCGCTGGACGGCGAGATTCTGCCGCCGGTCGCCCCCGCGCCTGAAGGCACGCCGCGCATCGAGCCCCCGCGCGCGCCCGTCGAGGCGCCGTCGGTCAAGCTCCGCCAGCCGCAGATTGAGGCCCCGCCGGTCGAGGTCCGCCGCGACGGCTACGAGATCATCCGGAACCCGGACGCGCCGCGCGCCGAGGCGCCGCCCGCGCGCCCCGCCGAATCGGCCACGCGACCGGCCATCGAGGCGCCGCCGAAGGCCGCGGAGCCCGCGCCTGCGCGCTCCGAGGCCCCTGTGGAACCGGCCGGGATGCCGGTTGTTCGCGAGCCGTCGCCTTTGTCGCTTGACACTCCGGCGCCGAAGCCCGATGCTGCGGGGATGCAGACAGTTCGCGCCGCCGACCCCGCTCCGCCGCCGAGCCGGCCGGAGCGCGACATCGTACATGAGGTCGGCGACCTTTACGTGTTTCGCACGCCGCAGGGCTACGAAGTCAGGCGTAACACGAACACGCACAGCGTCGTGGACAGCACGTACGCGCACACGGAAGACGGCCTGTCGATCGCGAAGAAGCGCGCCGATTATCTGGCGAGCCGCAGCGAAGCGCCACAATCGTTGCAGAATCCGCGCAACGATTCGCCGAAAAATGAAACGATTGTCGCCGCCGAGCAGCCGCCGGACATCCCGGACTTCCTGCGGCGCACCCCCAAGCCCGCGGAGAAGCCGGTTGAGGCGCCTGCGCCGGTTGAGCCTGTGCGCGCACCGGAGGCGCCGAAGCGTTCCGAGGCCGACAAGATGCGCGGCGACTCCGCTGTTTTCGAGGGCGCCGCCGATCTCTATCCGAAGGGCGACGAGACGCGCGCGCGATTGCTTGGGAACGCTGCGTTCAGCGAAGCGCGTTCGCGTGGCGTGGCCGTAGAAACGGCGCGCGCCGAAGGGCTGCGCGTTTATCACGAGGCTGGCGGCAAAGAGCCGCACGTCGCTCTGACCGCCGACAAGCTCGGAGCCAAGCCCGCCCCCGCCGCACCGGCCGACGCGAAGGCCGCGCAAAAGAGCGGCTACAAATTCATCCGGGAATCGCAGAAGTCGCGCAAGTTCCTCGTCGATCATCGCTATCGCGTCGAGGCGCCTGACGGCCGTGTGCT
>CAZUYG010000654.1:0-2837 GCA_964624265.1 uncultured Candidatus Odyssella sp. | reverse complement strand
GGCCCTCGCGCCGGGGCTTCGTTTTTGAGGAATCACGCTCATGGCACTTTCCGCAATCGCGCTCTCGTCGCGCGCGCTGCTGAAGCTCGGCGCGGCCGGCATCGCCTCATTCGAGGAAGGCACGGCCGAATCCGAACTCGCGGCCAATCTCTACCCGCCGGTCCGCGACGCGCTACTTTCGGCGCATCCCTGGAATTTCGCGACCGGCCAGGCGCGGCTGCCGCGCCTCGCGGCCGAGCCGGTGGCCGACTACGCCTACGCGTATCAGTTGCCGGCGGATTTCCTGCGCGCGCTCTCGGCCGGGCCGGAGGGCGTCGGGCGCGGGCTCGACTATCGTATTGCCGAGCGCCGGCTGCACGCCGCGGCCGAGAGCGTGGTGCTCACCTACGTCTTCCGGCCCGACGAGAGCGCGTTCCCGCCGTTCTTCGACCAGGCGCTGATCGCGCGGCTGGCGGCCGAATTCTGCCTCCCGCTCACCGAGAGCAGCACGCGCGCCGAAGCGCTGTACCGCCTCGCCGAGGCCGAGTTCCGCCGCGCGCGCCTGATCGACGCGCAGGAGGAAACGCCCGCCGCCGTCGAAGATTTCACGCTGATCGGGGCGCGCGCATGACGACGCTCCGCCTGCTCAAGACGAGCTTCACCGCCGGCGAAGTGGCGCCGCCGCTGCTCGGCCGCAGCGATCTCGCCGCCTACGAAAACGGAGCCTCGCGCCTGCGCAACGTGTTCATCCATCCGACCGGCGGCGTTACACGCCGCGCGGGCCTGCGCCACGTCGGCACTGCGCGAAGGATGCTGGAGCGCTACGCGGCGCCCGCCGCGATCACGGCGCCCAATGGCGGCACCGCGGCAAACGCGAACGACGACGATCCCGCGACGAAGCTCACGACCGCCGCGCTGAACGCGACCGACAATTTCGTCGTCGTCCGCTACGATCTCGGCAGCGCGCAATCGGTGCTCTTCGCCGACGCGCTGGAGCTCTCCGTCGCGACCGGCTCCGCCGCAGAGGAGTTTCGGGTCCAGCATTCAGCCGACGACGCGAGCTGGACCGATTTCGGGCGCCCGCTCGCCGTCGATACCGCGCCAGCCAGCGCGCGCCGCACGGCGGCGAATGGCCAGCCCGTCGCCAGGCGCTACTGGCGAATCGTGCGGATCGGCACGACCAGCCTCGGCGCCGCCTCGCTGGGCGGCTTCCACCTCTGGCGCGAGGGTGCCGGCGCTTCGGCCGGGCGCATCGTCTCGTTCGCGTTCAACACCGAGCAGACTTACCTTCTCTGCTTCACGGACCGGAGCATCGTCGTCTATGCCGGCGATGCGGCCGTGGCGGATATCCCTTCGCCTTACACCGCGGCAGCACTGCCGGCGCCGGATACCGCCTACGATGCGGGCCGGAGCGGACAATTCGCCTGGGCGCAGAGCGCGGACACGCTGCTGCTCGTGCATCCCGAGCTGCCGCCGCTGCGCGTGCTGCGCCGTCTCGTGACGCAGGGCGGGGTTCCGGTCGAAGACTGGATCACGGCGCCCTGGCGTTTCGTGGAGGAAGAGACCAAGGAGACGAACGAAACGCTGATCGGCAAGGCGCGGCGGCAGCCCTATCACAAATTCGCCGATCCCGACGTGACGCTCACTCCGAGCGGCACGACGCGCGACAGCACGATCACCGTTACCGCCTCGGCGCCGGTATTCGCGGCTGCCGACCTCGGCCAGCGCTTCCGTATCGCACTGCGGGAAATCGAAATCTCGAGCGTGACCTCGGCCACGTCGGCCCAGGCCGTGGTGAAGGAAACGCTGAAATCGACGACCGCGACGAAGGATTGGGAGGAACCCGCGTTTTCGCCGCGCCGCGGGTGGCCGGTTGCCTGCGGCTTCCACCAGGACCGGCTGGTGATCGGCGGCACGCGCGACCTGCCGAACCGGCTTTGGCTCTCGAAATCGGCCGACCTCTTCAACTTCGATCTGGGCGAGGGCAAGGACGACGAATCGATCGAGTTCGCGATCCTCTCGGACCAGGTGAACGCGATCCGCGCGGTCTTCTCGGGCCGGCACCTGCAGGTGTTCACCTCGGGCGCGGAATTCATGGTGAGCGGCGATCCGTTGACGCCGGCCAGCGTGCAGCTGAAGCGCCAGACGCGCGTGGGCTCGCCCGCCGCGCGCTACGTGCCGCCGCGCGACGTGGACGGCGCCACGCTGTTCGTCGCGCGCAGCGGGCGGGAGCTGCGCGAATTCCTGTTCGCCGACGTGGAGCAGGCCTACCAATCCAACGACCTGGCGCTGCTCGCTCAGCACGTCATGACGGGCGCGATCGACCAGGACTACGACGCGCATCGCCGCCTGTTTCATCTCGTGATGCGCGACGGTGCGCTCGCGACGGTTACGGTCTACCGGGCCGAGCAGGTGACGGCCTGGAGCGTGCAGCACACCGATGGCGCATTCCGCGCGGTCGCCGCGGTCGACGACGACGTGTTCGTACTCGTCGAGCGCGCGAGCGGTCTCTTCATCGAGAGGTTCGACGAGGCATTGGCCACCGACGCGGCGCTGACGGGCGCGGTGGCGGCGGAAGCCCCGCCGCAAGGCACTTGGGCGGGGCTCGGCCACCTCGAGGGGCGCTCCGTCGCGATCGTCGCCGACGGAACGCCCTTGCCGCCCCAAACCGTGGCGGCCGGCGCGGTGACGATCGAGCCGCCGGTGCGCGCCGTCGAGATCGGCCTGCCTTTCGCGATGGAAGTGGCGCCGCTGCCGCCGGCCGCGCTGCAGCCGCGCCTGTCGAACCAGGGCCTTCCGGTGCGCCTCGTCTCCGTCAATTTCCGCCTGCTCGCCACGCGCGCGCTGCGCGTCGACAC
>CAZUYG010000653.1:0-2839 GCA_964624265.1 uncultured Candidatus Odyssella sp. | reverse complement strand
GATCGGCGGCGCCTTCGGCGGCGAGAAGGAAACCGGCGGCGGCCGCGAATCCGGCTCCGATTCCTGGAAGGCCTACATGCGCCGCGCCACCAACACGATCAACTACTCGAAGGCCCTGCCGCTGGCGCAGGGGATCAAGTTCGAGGTTTAGGCCGGCATCCGCTTCATCACGCCGCGAAATGGGCCGTACACGCCAAGGCCCCGTGACACGGCCCTCCCTGGCCCGCTAGATTCGCTCCCAAGCGCCGCCCCGTCAAAACCGGCGCAGCGGAGGAAACATGCGTTTCGAACGGCTGATCGCTCTCTCCCTCGTCGCCTGCGGCATCGGCGCGAGTTCGTCCGCGCAGGAACTGCGCATCGGCTTCCTGAACACGACCACGGGCAGCCTCGCCGTCATCGGCGCGCACATGGAGAACGGCTGGAAGCTCGGTCTCGCCACCGAGGGCTGGACGAAGAACGGCGACAAGCTCGGCGGCGTCGCCACGACGGTGACCTACGCCGACGATCAATCCAAGACCGACGTGGGCGTGCGCGAGGTCGAGCGCATGATCAAGAGCGACCGCGTCCAGATCGTCGCCGGCGTGATGGTGTCGAACGTCATGATGGCGATCAACAAGACGGTGTTCGACGCCAACGTCTCGCTGCTCAGCACCAATGCCGGGCCGGCCCCGCTGGCGGGCGAAATCTGCAATCCGCTGTTCGCCTCGGCCTCGTTCATGAACGATCAGAACGCCGAGGCCACCGGCGAGCTTGCGACCAGGGACGGCGTGAAGAGCGTCTACATGCTCGCGCCGAATTTCCAGGCCGGGAAGGACAACCTCGCCGGCTTCCAGCGCACCTACAAAGGCAAGATCGCCGGTTCGGTGCTGTACAAGCTCGGCGAAAGCGATTTCCAGGCCGATTTTTCGAAAGTGCGCGCGGCGGCGCCCGACGCCGTGTTCGTGTTCGCGCCCGGCTCGATGGGCATCTCGTTCCTGAAGCAGTGGCAGTCTTCGGGCCTCGGCAAGACGATCAAGCTCTACACGCTCTACGTCGTGGACTACGCGACCCTGCCGGCGATCGGCGACGCCGCGATCGGCACGGTGATGACGAGCCACTGGAACCCGGATTTCGATCACCCGCGCAACAAGGATTTCATCAAGGCCTACATCGCGAAATACAACCACCATCCCTCGCTGTTCGCGGTGGGCGGCTACGACGGCCTGCGCGCGATCGCGGCGGCTGCCAAGGTGCTCGGCGCGAAGGTGGAGGAACCGGGCGCGCTCGCGCGGCAGATCCGCAAGGCCGGCCTCGCCTCGGTGCGCGGCGACCTCAAATACAACGTCAACGGCTTCCCCATTCAGCCCTATTGGAAGATCGAGATCGTCGCCGGCCCCGACGGCAAGCCGATCAAGAAGGGCCGCGAAATGGTGTTCGAGCGCAAGGACTCGTTCTGGGAGAAATGCCCGGCGGCCAAGCGCCTCTAGGCTTTTCCGGGCGCGGGGCAAGCACGCCGCGCACGCGGCCGAAATGCGCCGCATGCCGAGATTGCGCTTGAAGGCGGTGCGGTCTTGCGCGCCAATGGGCTTGCCGTCTCGCGCTTTTTTGTAGACCGAACCCGATGTCCACTTCACCGGCGCCGCCGCGCTCGTTCGCGGCGCTGCGCCTGCCGCAATTCCGCGCCTTTTTCATCGGCTCCGCGCTGGCGATGGCGGCGGACAATATCGAGCACGTGATCAGCTACTGGATCATGTTCCGCAAGTTCCACTCGCCGCTGCTCGGCGGCATCGCGGTGGTGACGCACTGGCTGCCCTTCCTGCTGTTCGCGTTCTTCTCCGGCGCGCTTGCCGATCGCGTCGACCCGCGGCGCCTGATCCAGATCGCGATGGGGATGTTCATCGGCGTCTCGCTCGGCTGGGGCCTCATCTTCTACTGGGACGCGGCGGAGGTCTGGCACGCGGTCGTGCTGCTGACGCTGCACGGATTGGCCGGCGTGCTGTGGCAGCCGGCGGCGCAGCTGCTGATCCACGACCTCGTCGGCCACGAGAATCTGCAGAGCGCCGTGCGCCTCAACGCGACGGGGCGCTATCTCGGCCTGCTCGTCGGTCCCGGCATCGGCGCGGGCCTGATGCTGACTCTCGGCACGTCGTGGGGCCTGATCGCGAACGCCTGCATCTATCTGCCGTTCCTGCTGTGGGTGACGTTCGCGAGCATTCCGCGCGCGGCAATGCGGACCGCCGGCGCGCGCGGCTATGCCGAGATCGCGCGCACCTTGAAGGCCGTCGGCGACAACCGGGCGCTCGTGCTGATGATCATGCTCGCCGGCGCCGCGTCGTTCTTCGTCGGCGGCGCCTATCATGCGCAGATGCCCGGCTTCGCCGCCGATCTCGGGCAGGACAAGGCCGATTTCCGCTATTCGATGCTGCTCGCGGCCGACGCCGCCGGCGCCCTGCTGGCCGGCCTGGTGCTCGAAGGGCGCGGTTTGCTGCCGCCGCGGGCGCGCACGGCGATCGTGCTCGCCTGCGTCTGGTGCGTGGCGCTCGGCCTGTTCGCGCTCTCGGGCAACATCGTGCTCGCGATCGCACTGCTGTTCGTCGCCGGCTTCGTCGAGCTGTCGTTCAGCGCGATGGCGCAGACGCTCGTTCAGATCAACGCGCCGGCCGAAATCCGCGGGCGGGTGATCGGCCTGTTCACGATGTCGGCGCTCGGCCTGCGGACCTTCAGCGGCATCACGGTCGGATTCGCCGGAAGCATCGTCGGCATCCACTGGTCGCTGGCGGCGTCGGCGGCCGTGCTGCTGATACTCTGCCTCACGCTGCTCTCCGCCGCGATGCGCGCGCCGGAGCCGGTCGTGGTGCGT
>CAZUYG010000652.1:0-2842 GCA_964624265.1 uncultured Candidatus Odyssella sp. | reverse complement strand
CAAGCAGAAGCGTAGTATGAAAATGCTCATATCGTCCGAGCGCGGCCACTGGATAGCAATGCTTGATAGCGGCGGCTTTGGATTCCTCTGTCGGTAGAACGCCGGGGGGTAATCTGAGAGTTTGATCCCCCGCGCAGCGAAGTAATCCGCATACCACGCGATCGAAAGGTCAAGGCTTCGAGCGATTATTGCCTGATCGTTGCGCGACATATCTATCACCGCAGGAGGGATCGGCGTCCCCTTCTGAGGCTCAGGAAATAGTGATTGCCGAAGGAAGTTCATGTTTGAACCACCTTCACCCCAAATGTGTCCGCGCGGGATTGCACGATATTGGGGATCGTCTGCATACAAATTGGCGAGCTCAGCGTATAAGGATTGGGCTCGTGCTTGAGGCGAAGACATTCCAATTTCCTTGTTGTAGCTCACACTGAGAACAAGCAAAAATAGCAGGGGGACGGCCGCCGTGTCGATTGTCAAACCTCAAACTGAACCAGGTCAAGTTAGACCACACCAACCCAGACCAGCTTACCGGCTTGTGCAATTCGCGATTGAGCGTGAAATGACATTTAACAGATACCGATTTACCTGCGGAATTGCGTCGTGAAGACGTTTATCGAAATGGAGCAAGGCAAACTCGTCGCGTTTCGTCTCTCGCGGGAACAGTGGGAAGCGCTACCGTTCTTGGACGAAGCAACGGCGCCGGAGCACATGCAGGTGTTCCGCGACCGCGAGCGGTTCGGAGTCGTGTATCGCCGGCTGGGCGGGCCGGAGGCCGGATCGTGGTGGATGGCGCGCGTGTCGGTGGACGATGGCCGGCCGGCGCCGCGGCCGCGACGCGGGCTTGCGGCCGTTTTGCGCAGGCGGGGCGCGGCGCGCTGAGCTTGCGCGCGCCGGCGCTTGGACACTTCAGGCCCGGACGGGGCGCAGCGCCGCCTCGCTGAACGCATTGTAGCGCCGGTCGGCCTGATGCCGGTGCTCGAGATACCAGGCGAAGGTGGAGCGTATGCCCTCGGCGATATCGACGCTGGGCGCGAATCCGTGAGACTGCGCCCGCGCCATATCCATGATGCGCTTCCGGTCGCCGGCGGGCTTGCTCGTGTCCCACCGGATCTCGGGGCGCGCGGGCGCCGCCGCCGCCGCGATTTCGACCACCTCGCGGATCGTCGTGCTGCGCCCGCTGCCGAGATTGACCGGCTCGGTGACGCCCTTCGCCACCACCAGCATCATGCCGCGGGCCACGTCGCGCGCGTGAATGAAGTCGCGCTCCGCGCTGCCGTCGCCCCAGACGACGAGCGGATTTTCGCCGTCGGCGATGCGGCGGATCAGCGAGGGGATGACCATCGCGTTCGCGGGATCGAAATTGTCGTAAGGGCCGTAAACATTGGCCGGGCGGACGATGCTGATGGCGTTCCAGCCATATTCGATGCGATAGGCCTCCGCCTGCAGCTCGCACAGGCGCTTGGCCCAGCCGGCGAAGCGGTCGTGCGGCGAGGGAAACGTCTTCCACACCTCGTCTTCGTGAAACACCTCCGCCGGCGCATAGACGCCGACCGAGCTCGTGAACAGATAGCGGGCAACGCCCTGCTGGCGCGCCGCCTCCATCATCGCGAAGCTGAACTGGATCGTCGGCACCATGAAGCTGGCCGGACGCTCCGCCGCCATCTTGGGCGAGCCCTTCACGCCGGCGAGGTGGAACACCGTGTCGGCGCCGCGGCAGACTTCGAGGCATTGCGCGAACTCGCGCAGATCGGCGCGCACGAAGGCGGCGCCCGCCGGGGCGCGCGACGCGTCGTCGAGCGAGGCGATGCGCACCTTGGCGCCCGCCGCCAGCAGCAGTTCGACCAGTGGCCGGCCGATCATGCCGGTGCCGCCGGTGACGAGGACGCTCTTTCCCCGATAGAACGCGCTCACCTCTGCATCCATGAAGCGGCCTCCGAATCCGCGCCTTGTGGCCCCCGCGCCGTTCATGCCATAGCGGCTTCGGATGCGGAGGCCAAGGACCGGACATGAAAAAGCGGATCGTCGTTTGCGGCGCCACCGGCTTCATCGGCCGCAACCTCGTCGAGAAGCTCGCGGCCGACCCTGGAGTCGAGCTGACGGCGGTGCGCCACCGCCGCCCCGCCTACGATCTGCCGGGCGTGCGCTGGATCGAAGCGGACCTCACGCGCGACGAAGGCGCGCGCGCCGCCGTGACCGGCGCCGACGTGGTGATCCAGGCCGCGGCCACCACCTCGGGCGCGAAGGACATCGTCGAGCGGCCCTATATCCACGCGACCGACAACGCGGTGATGAATTCGCTGCTGCTGCGCGCCTGCCATGAGGCGAAGGTCGGCCATTTCGTCTTCTTCTCGTGCAGCGTCATGTATCAGCCGTCCGACCGGCCGGTGCGCGAGGCGGATTTCGACCTTTCGCGGCCGCTGTTCCCGAGCTACGTCGCCGCCGGATGGACGAAGATCTATGTGGAGCGGATGTGCGAGATGTATGCCGGCTTCGGCCGGCTGCGCTGCACGGCGCTGCGCCACTCCAACGTGTACGGACCGCACGACAAGTTCGACCTCGAGCGCAGCCACATGCTCGGCGCCACCGTGACGAAGGCGATGACGGCGCCGGAGGGCGGAACGCTCACCGTGTGGGGTACGGGCGAAGAGGCGCGCGATCTCATCTATGTCGGCGACCTCGTGCGCTGCGTCGAGATGGTGATCGCGCGGCAGACGGCGCCCTTCGCGCTCTACAACGTCGGTTTCGGCATGGCCGTGAAGGTGCGCGATGTCGTCGAACAGGTGATCGCGGCCACCGGACGGCGTCTCGCTGCCGCCAGGTCAGGTGCTCGTACACGCCGCTC
>CAZUYG010000651.1:0-2846 GCA_964624265.1 uncultured Candidatus Odyssella sp. | reverse complement strand
CGGCGAGGCCCAGTCCGATCCACGACGCCGAAGCATTGTCGATGCGAAACACAAGCTGCCCGCGGACGACGCCAGTCCATAGAAACAGCACCGCCTGTGCGAGGAAGAACAGGCCGAAAATATCGGCCCAGAAGTTGATCGTGACGAAATACGTCATGTGGTAGACGGCGCCGTTCCACGCCCAGGCGAGCGCGAGAATGGCGGATATGATCCGCCCTGCCCCCGCCCTCGGCCGCGCCGCGAGCGCCAGCGCGGCAAGCGCCAGCCCATAGGCGGCGATCTGCGCCGGCCAGATCGCGCGATTGTATTGCTCGAACAGCGCGAAGAAGGCGTCGGGGCCGAACGGCAGCACTCAGAGCGCCTCGACGGCGGCGACGATGCGCGCGCGCAGCTTCGCGTCGGGCAGTTTGCCGTGCAGCGCGCCCATGTTCTCGATCAGATGATCGACGCGCGACGTGGCCGGGATGACGCAGGTGACGGCCGGGTGCGAAACGACGAATTTCAGCAGCACCTGCGCCCAGTTCGCGCAGTCGATCTCCGCCGCCCAGTCGGGCAGCTTCGCGCGTTTCGCGCGGTCGATCAGCGCGCCCTCCTGGAACGGCCGGTTGACGATCACCGCCAGCCGCCGCTCCGCCGCCAGCGGCAGCAGGCGCCGCTCCACCTCGCGGTCCGCCGGGTTGTAGGTGAACTGCACGAAATCGAGCGGCACCGTTTTCATGATCTCTTCGAGATCGTCGTGCCGCCGCCCGTGCGAGGTGGTGACGCCGATGTAGCGGAGGCGCCCGGCGGCCTTTTCGGCGCGCAAGGTTTCGAGATGCGTTTCCCAGCGCAGCAGATTGTGCACCTGGATGAGATCGAATTTCGGAAGACCCCAGAGCCGGCGCGAATCGGCGATCTGCCGCTTGCCGGTGCCTTCCCACATCGTCCACACCTTGGTGGCCGAGAACAGCCCGCGCTTGTCGGGCGCGCGCGCGAGGCCGTGGCCGATCACGGCCTCGGACGAGCCGTACATCGGCGAGGAATCGACCATGCCGCCGCCGCGCGCGAAGAATTCGGCCAGCACCTTCGCGCGCGCGTCGCGCAGCGCGCGGTCTTCGCCGACGTTGAACGTGATCCAGGTGCCGAGGCCGATCGCCGGGATCTGCTCGCCGGTCGAGGGAATGGCCCGCATCAGCTTCGGGCCCGGTGCGGCCGCCACGAGCGCGCCGGGACGCAAGCCAGCCGCGGCCGCCCCGAAGCCGGCCAGCGATGCAAGCATGGAGCGGCGGGACGGCTTCATGCGCGGACGGCTCCTCGGGTGACCGCCGCGAATCTCCGCCGCGCCGCCGCGCGGATCAAGGTGCCGCACGGCCTGTTGAACTCCGGGGAAGTCGGGGACGGTTTCGGCGCACGCATTGCCGCCGCCAAACGGCTTCGCCTAAGGTCATTTCGCGATGAACGGCGTGCAGACGGGGCATCGCCCCGGCGCATAAGCCTGTGGGCGATGTGGCGGAAAATGTATCGTGCGGCCGCGAAAAAGGGCGCCAAAGCGCGTTCGTTCCGCAATTGGGGACAGGATAACAACACTTTGAAAGTACGCACTCTTTTCGGAATTCGAGCTGTGATGTTTCAGTGTCGCACAACTGACGCAGGATGTTGTGGACAATGAACAAGATCGAGACCGAGCGGCCGGGGTCGGGGCCGGGCGTTTTGCCCTTCCAGGAGCTGCGCGCGCTGTCCGGCCGCGCGATCCTGCCCGCCGAGCCGTTGACCGACGCACAGCTTCAGCCGGCGAGCCTCGACCTTCGCCTCGGCCGCCGCGCCTACCGCGTGCGGGCGAGCTTCCTGCCCGGGCCGGAGGCGACGGTCGAGGAGAAGATCCGCAAATACGGCCTCTACGATTTCGATCTCTCCGACGGGGCGGTTCTGGAGCGCGGCTGCGTCTACATCGTCCCGCTGCTCGAAGCGCTCGATCTGCCGCAAAGCCTGTCGGGCACCGCGAACCCCAAGAGCTCGACCGGGCGGCTCGACATCTTCACGCGCCTGATCGCCGACAAGACCTCGGAGTTCGACCGCGTGCGGCCCGGCTATTCCGGCCCGCTCTACGCCGAGATTTCGCCGCGCACCTTCGGCGTGAGGGTACGCACCGGCACGCGGCTTTCGCAGCTTCGCCTGAGGCGCGGTCGCACCGCGGCGAGCAACGCAGATCTCCGCCGCCTGCACGCGCGCGATCCGCTGTTCGAGCAGACCGGCGCGGGCGCGGCGGCCACGATCGAGCGCGGGCGCCTCAGCGTCAGCATCGATCTCGCCGGCCATCCCGAAACCGGCCTCGTCGGCTTCAAGGCCAAGCGCGATGCCGGCGTCGTCGACTACGACCGCATCGCGGCCTACGACCCGCTCGATTTCTGGGAGCCGATCTATGCGCGCCAGCACGATTTCATCGTGCTGAATCTCGACGATTTCTACATCCTCTCCTCGAAAGAAGCCGTGAGCGTGCCGCCCGACCACGCCGCCGAGATGGTGCCCTACGACACCGAGGTGGGCGAATTCCGCGTGCACTATGCCGGCTTCTTCGATCCCGGCTTCGGCCACCGCGAACAGGGCGGCAGCGGCAGCCGCGCCGTGCTCGAAGTGCGCCCGCACGAAGTGCCGTTCATGCTCGAGGACGGCCAGATCGTCGGCCGCCTCGCCTACGAGCGACTGGCCGCCCTGCCCGAGCGCCTTTACGGCACCGGCATCGGCTCCACCTACCAGGCGCAGGGCCTGCGCCTGAGCAAGCACTTCAAGGAGCCGGTGGGGCTCTGACACGCGCGCAAAAAAAGGGCCCCGGTCGAAACCGGGGCCAAGTCAGGGAGATGCAAGGGAGG
>CAZUYG010000650.1:0-2851 GCA_964624265.1 uncultured Candidatus Odyssella sp. | reverse complement strand
GCCGCGTTTTCGGAACATTGGGCGCCGAAGATCGTCGGCGCGGTCGACGACTACGAAGTGAAGCTCGTCAAGGTCGCGGGCGATTTCGTGTGGCACAGCCACGCCGATGCCGACGAGATGTTTCTCGTCATCGAAGGCCGCCTGCGCATGGATTTCCGCGACCGGCAGGTGGATGTCGGGCCGGGCGAGATGATCGTCGTGCCGCGCGGCGTCGAGCACAAGCCGTTCGCGGCGCAGGAGTGCAAGATGATGCTGCTGGAACGCCGCGGCGTCGCGAACACCGGCGACGGGCCGGCAAACGCGCGCACGCGAGCGGCCCAGAAAATCTAGGGCGGGAAAGATGGCGGATACGCAATTCGACACGATCATCGTCGGCGGCGGGCCGGGCGGCTACGTTTGCGCCATCCGCGCGGCGCAGCTCGGGATGAAGACGGCGCTGGTCGAGCGCGAGCATTTGGGCGGCATCTGTCTCAATTGGGGCTGCATTCCGACCAAGGTGCTGCTGCGCTCGTCGGAGCTGTTTCATCTGCTGCACCGGCTCGAGGAATTCGGGCTCTCGGCGAAGGAGATCAAGTTCGATCTCGCCAAGATCGTAGCGCGCTCGCGCAAGATCGCGGACATGCACAGCAAGGGCGTGGCCGGCCTGCTCAAGAAGAACAAGGTGACGGTGTTCGACGGCCACGGCGCGCTCGCCGGCGGCGGCAAGCTGCGCGTGACCAAGGACGGCAAGGACGTTGCGACGCTCTCGGCGAAGCACATCATCCTCGCCACCGGCGCCCGCGCGCGGACGCTGCCGGGCCTCGAACCCGACGGCAAGCTCGTCTGGACCTACAAGGAAGCGATGGTGCCGCCGGCGATGCCGAAATCGCTGCTCGTCGTGGGAAGCGGCGCCATCGGCATCGAGTTCGCGAGCTTCTATCGCTCGCTCGGCGCCGAGGTGACGGTCGTCGAAGTGCTCGACCGCGTCCTGCCCGTCGAGGACGAGGAGATTTCCGCCTTCGCGAAGAAGGCGTTCGAGAAGCAGGGCATGAAGATCCTCACCGGCGCCACGGTGAAGGGCCTCAAAAAGGCGGCAAATTCGGTCACCGCGACGGTGGAGCAGGGCGGCAAGAGCCAGGAGATCACCGCCGAGCGCGTGATCCTCGCGGTCGGCATCGTCGGCAACGTCGAGAAGATCGGGCTCGAGGGCACGAAGGTCAAAGTCGAGAAGACGCACGTCGTCGCCGACGCGTATCTGCGCACCGGCGAGCCCGGCGTTTATGCGATCGGCGATCTCGTCGGCCCGCCCTGGCTCGCGCACAAGGCCAGCCACGAGGGCATCATCTGCGTCGAGAAGATCGCCGGCGTCGCCGGGGTGCATCCGCTCGACGTGTCCAAAATCCCCGGCTGCACCTATTGCGAGCCGCAGGTGGCCAGCATCGGCCTCACCGAGAAGGCCGCGAAAGAGAAGGGCCATCAGGTGAAGGTCGGCAAGTTTCCGTATCTGGGCAACGCCAAGGCCACGGCCATCGGCGACCGCGAGGGCTTCATCAAGACCGTGTTCGACGCCAAGACCGGGGAGCTGCTCGGTGCCCACATGATCGGCGCCGAGGTCACGGAGCTGATCCAGGGCTTTTCGATCGCCCGGACGCTCGAGACGACCGAGGGCGAGTTGATGCACGCCGTGTTCCCGCACCCCACGCTGTCGGAGGCGATGCACGAGTCCGTACTCGCGGCCTATGGGCGCGTAATTCATATTTAGCCATTAACTAACCTCTAACCGGTCGCGAGGTATTTCTGGCGGTCAGCCATTGGACGCACGATGCTCGCCATGTTCCTCGCCCGCGACCGCAATCGATTCACGAAAGAGCTCCAGGCGCTCGTCGGCAAAACGAAAAAGGCCGAAGGGGCGGATCAGACCATCGAGAAGATGCGCAAGGCCAACCAGGCGCTCGACAAGGTGGTGAAACCGCTGTTCGAATCCTATGCCGAAATGATCAAAGGCGTGGGCCGCACCTGCGAATTCAAGGTGCTGCCGGGTTCGGTCGAAAGCCACCCGCCGCGCAGTGCGGTGGCCGATTTCCTCATCGACCTCTCCGGCGTGCCGGGCCTGTCGGAATACTATCTCCGGCTCGAGACGGAAGGCGGCGACTGGAAGGTGACGTCGCGGCCGCGACTCGATGGCAAGGGCGCCCGCTACGATGTGGGCGAGCTGATCCTGCCGGCGTCCGAAAAGCTGCCGCAGGAAATCGAAGGCGCGTTACAACAATTCATCCGCCGGACGTTCTGATCCGGCTACTGGCAATACGCATTTTCACGGTCGCGTGAGCGCGGCGGAGGCGGAACTTTCCGCCGCGCCCTGCGTAGGCGTGCGCCGGCGCGACTCCGAAAGATGTCGGACGTCGGGACGGATTCGGCGCCGTCGTTCGTATGTATGGCGCAGCGACGCGGATGGCCCGGTGGGGACGCCGCGCGCATCAGAGGAGATGACATGAAAACGCTCGCGACAATGACTGCGGCCCTCGGCCTGCTCGGGGCCCTCGGCGCCGCGAACCCGGCTGCGGCCGCGATGGGCCAGTGCTTCGATGCGTATGGACGCCCCTACGGCCCGCCGCACAGCACCGACAATCCGCCCTACGGCAAGATCTGCCAGGCCTATCGGATCGGCGGCAATTGCACGGGCGTTGAGCCGCAATGGGTGGCCAGCAACTGCGGCTTCCGTCCGCGCGGCTACGAAAACCGCGGCTATTACTACAACGATCCCGACGGCCGGCCGAACTATCGCACGCGGCGCTACGACTACGACCGCAGCCAGCCCTATTACCCGCCGCGCTACGAGTTCAGCCCCGGCACGACATACCCGAACTATCCT
>CAZUYG010000649.1:0-2852 GCA_964624265.1 uncultured Candidatus Odyssella sp. | reverse complement strand
ATTCGGCGCGCGCCGCGAAGGACGCCGCGCGCCACACGAAACGCGGCGAACGCGATGCCGAGCGCCGCCGCCGCATCGTCGAAACCGCGCAGCGGCGCGCCGAAGCCGCGGCCCGCCCCGCCCCGCCACCCGAGGTCCGCCGCCGGCGCACGCTGATCGCCCACGCGGCCTCCGCCCTGGGCCTCGCCGCCGCCTTCGCCGCGTCGAGCTGGTACTTCGCCGCCGAGCACGGACGCTTCGAGCGCGAAACGCGCATGAGCGCGGCCGCCGCCACGCCTTCGGCTGCCGTCGCGGCGGCGCCGGTTTCCGCCACCGCGCGCCTCGGCCTGCCGCGCGCGCCGCAGGCTGCGCTGCTCTCGCTGGCCGCGATCGAGAGCCAGACCGAACGGCGCACGTTCCAGCAGGTGGTGCGCGTGCAGCGCGGCGAGATCTTCCAGCAGGTCTTGATGCGCGCCGGCGTCGTGGGCGCCGACGCGCAGTTCGCCAGCATCTCGCTCGCGGGCGTCTACGACGTCCGCAAGATGAAGCTGGGTCAGCTCATCACGGTCGATTTCGGCATCCTCGGCGAGGAGCACAACCGCTTCCTCGGCGTGCGCTTCGATTCGAATTTCGACCGCACCGTGACGGTGCAGCGCCAGTCGCGCGGCGATTTCGTCGCCACCGAGATCAAGAAGGAAATCGTCACCCAGTTGCTGCGCACCGACGGCACGATCGACAACAGCGTGTTCCAGGCCGGCCTCCTGGCCGGGCTGCCGCCCGAGCCGGTCGTGCGCATGATCAACCTGTTCGCCTACGACGTGGATTTCCAGCGCGACGTGCAGAAGGGCGACTCGTTCGAAACGCTGATCGAGCAGCACAAGGATGCGCGCGGCGACGTCGTGCGCCACGGCAACATCCTGTTCGCCGCGCTGACCCTGCAGGGCCAGACGATCCGGCTCTATCGCTGGCAGGGCGAAGACGGCGAAGCGGATTACTTCAGCGAGACCGGGCATTCGAGCCGCAAGGCGCTGATGCGCACGCCGATCGACGGCGCGCGGCTCTCCTCGGGCTTCGGCTACCGCCGCCATCCGGTGCTCGGCTATTCGAAATTGCACCAGGGCACGGATTTCGCCGCCCCCAGCGGCACGCCGATCTATGCGGCCGGCGCGGGCCAGATCGAGCGCATCGGCTGGGCCGGCGGCTACGGAAACTCGATCACGATCCGCCACAACAAGGAATACGCGACGCTCTACGGCCACATGTCGGGCTTCGCGCCGGGCATGACGCAGGGCAAGCGCGTGAAGCAGGGCGACGTCATCGGCTATGTCGGCACGACCGGCCTCTCGACCGGGCCGCACCTCCACTACGAAGTGCATCTCAACAGCAAGCCGATCGATCCGTTGAGCCTGAAGCTGCCCTCGCGCCAGCGCCTGCAGGGGCCGGAGCTCGCGCGCTATCTCGACTACGTGAAGACGCTCAACGCGCGCTTCCAGGCGCTCGCGAAGAACGGCGCCACCGGCGCCGGCCTCGCCAGCGCCGAGACCGAAACCGACAATGGCTGCGTCAACGGCGTGCGGCTCGATCCCACCGACAAGCGGGCCTGCGAGCAGTAGCGCCTTCGCCGGGGCGCATCCCCGGCCCGCCCGTCCGACCGCTCGACCATTGTCCGATCGCCGGCGGCGGATTTTCGGCGCCTAATCCCTGCCCGCCTCCATGATCTTCTCGCCGAGCAGCGCGGGGTTGGTGAAGCACGCTTCGTGGCTGCCGGGCATTTCGACGAGGCGGTACAGGCCGAGCTTCTCCGAAAGCCGCGGGTGCCACGGATACGAAGCGGGCAGCGCCACGTCCTGCTGGCAGTTGAGATACGACTTGCCGACCGGCGACGCGGCCAGCTCGGTCTTGAGCGCGATCTTGTCGGTGAAGGTCGCGAGCGGGTGCGGGTTCAGCCGGTCGTAGGCGCGCTTGGCGAGATCGAGATCGGCGTCGCAGATGAACACTTCGCGCCAGATCGGGAACGGGAGGACGACCGAGCCGTCGCCGCGCTCTTTCGCGATCTGCTCGAACAGCGCCACGTAGTGCGGCGGCACCATGTCGTTCAGCGACTGGCCGCTGCTCGGCACGAACGCGTTCCAATAGACGAGCCGGCGGATGCGGCCCGCCGCGAGCCGGTCGGCGGCGCCGCTGATCACCATGCCGCCATAGGAGTGCCCCATCAGCACGGCGTCGCTGATCTTGTGCTGGTCGAAATAGTCGGTCAGCGACTTGATCGCGGCGTCGAGCCCGGTCTTCTTGGAATCGCCGGGCCGGTTGCCGGCGAGCGTCGGGCAATGCACCTGATGGCCCTTGGCGCGGATCGGCTTCGCCGTGTCTTCGAGCAATTCGCCCGTGTGCCACGCGCCATGCACGAGAACAAAGGTCGCCATCGTTTCCTCCTGCGTTGCGGCTGTTCTGGTTGACCGAGCCTTAGCACGCGGCGACGCGGAGGGCACGCAGAGAAGCATCGCCGCGATGGCCCTTGACCCCCATTGATTGCGCGTCACACTACCGCCGCGCGCAAGGCGGCGAGGCGATGACTCCGGAAGACTTCATCAGGAAATGGAAGGATTCGGACCGCAAGGAGCGGTCTGCCGCCCAGCAGCACTTTCTCGACCTTTGCGACGTGCTCGAAGTCGCGAAGCCCGGCGACCCCGGCACCAATCCCAAGGACTACGACTTCGAGAAAAGCGTCAAGAAGCCCGACGGCAGCAGCGGCAGCGCCGACGTCTGATCGTGATCAACGACCGGGGCGGTGCACGCCGCGCGACACCGTACCGCTAACTGAATCTTCGCGTCAGTTGGACAAAGGAAAAGGACTGCCGTTCGCACTTAGGGAG
>CAZUYG010000648.1:0-2861 GCA_964624265.1 uncultured Candidatus Odyssella sp. | reverse complement strand
TCACTCGTAGCGCACGAATGGCCCGTCGTCGCGGTAGGAGAAGATCGGCGTGCGCGTCTCGAAGCGCAGCGGATCGGCGGCGTAGGCGATCACGCGGTTGAGCATGAACTCGGTCACGTCGACGACGGGCATGTTCGCCAGCACCTCGGTCGCCGGATAGAAGCCGAGCTCCGAAAGCTCGCCGGAGCCGGCGATCTCGCCGCGGAATTCCTCGGCGCGCGCGGCGAAGAAACGGGCATGGAAGCGGATCGGGCTCGACGGCGACGTGATCGCGCGGCCGAAATAGCGCAGGCGATGCAGGCCCGGCGCCAGATCGCGCGTTTTCCATTGCGCCCATTCGGGATGCGCGATCGCCTCGGCGGCGTCGCCGATATCGCCGATCTCGGCGAGCAGCAGCCCGGTCTCCTCGAAGGTCTCGCGCACGGCGGCGAGCGCCAGCGCCTCGGCGAGCGCCGCATCGCCGCGCACCCCCATCCGCGCCACGGCATCCGCGTCCAGCGGCGTCGCGGCGCGCACCGCGCCATCGGCCGGATCGAGCCGCCCGCCGGGGAACACGAAGAAATCCGGCACGAACGCGGCCTTGCGCGAGCGCCGGCCCATCAGCACCTCGGCGCCTTCCGCCCCTTTGCGCCAGATGATCAGCGAGCCCGCATCGCGCGGCTTCACCGGCGCGCTGCCTTCGGCCACGCGGCCGTGCCCCAGCGGCCGCCGCTGCGGATAGTTACGCGATCGCGACATGGGGCGAAGCTATCAGGCCGGCGTGCTCAAATCTCGCCGAAATCGCCGCCGCGGCCTTTGCCGGAGGCGAAGCGGGCGGCGCCGTCGCGCGCGCCCTGCAGCAGTGGCGCGAGGCCCTCGCGGCCTTCCATCCTGAGCGCCGCGGGCAGTTCCATGTCCCACTGGCGATAGGCGCTCATGCGGTCGGTGCGCATGCACAGCTCGGGGTAGCGCGCGATTTCCTTGGCGAGCTTCACCGCCGCGTCGCGCGCCTGACCCGCGGGGACGAGCCGGTTCGCGAGGCCCCAATCATAGGCTTCGCGCGCCTCCACCGGCCGGCCGGTCAGGATCATGTCGAGCGCGCGGCCCATGCCGACCACGCGCGGCAGCCGCACCGTGCCGCCGTCGATCAGCGGCACGCCCCAGCGCCGGCAGAACACGCCGAACACCGCGGTCTCGGAAGCCACGCGCATGTCGCACCACAAGGCCAGTTCCAGCCCGCCCGCCACTGCGTGGCCCTCCACCGCGGCGATCACCGGCTTCGACAGCAGGCGGCGCGAGGGGCCCATCGGCCCTTCGCCCTCGGGGTCGTAGTCGAGCTTCTTCGCCGCGTCGTTCTTCTTGTCGGCAAAGCTCTTCAGGTCGTAGCCGGCGCAGAACACGCCGTTGGCGCCGGTGAACACCGCCACCTTCGCCGTGTCGCTGCGCTCGAAGCCGTCGAACGCCTCGCGCAGCCGCTCCGCCTGCGCCGGATCGACCGCGTTGCGCGCCTGCGGCCGGTCCATGGTGACGATGAAAACGGGGCCGTCGGATTCGATGATCAGCGACATGGGCGTTTCTCACGAGCCGGTTTCTCGAACCATCTCATTCTTGTCGTCCCCGCGAAAGCGGGGACCCACGCTTCCGCCGACGAGGCGAGGGCAGCTCAGGCCGCGCCGGCGGCGCCTTGGGTTCCCGCTTTCGCGGGGACGACATCGCTGGGCGCGGGCACGGCCGCGCGCTGCTCCGCCACCGCCGCCTCGAGCCGCTCCATGTTCGTCACGAGCCGCCGGGTGATGAGCTGGATGAGATAGAAGCCGAAACGCGGGTTCTGATAGTAGAGCTGCTTGATCTGCGATTCGCCGATCGCCATCAGATCGCAATCCGTCTCGGCCACGATCGTGCGCGTGCGCGTGCGGGTCGGCGAGAACATCGCGATTTCGCCGACCACCTCGCCGGGGCCGAGCGTCACGTCGTATTCGACGAGCCTGAGGCGGCCCGCGCAGATGTAGAACATCTCGCCCGCGTCATCGCCCTTCTTGAACAGCGTCTCGCCGGCGCGGATCGGGCGCGGGTGCATGAACGGCAGCAGCCAATCGACCGAGATCGTGCTGCTCTGCGCCGCCGCGGCCGTACGGCGCGTGAGCAGGATCATCTCGCGCGTACGCCAGGCGAGCACTGGAATCGTCGTCGCGTTGACGACCAGCGTCGGCCACGCCTCGCGCAGCAATGCGAAAGTGCCGAGGCAGACGCAGGCCCCGATCGCGAACAGCCGAAGCGGAATGATCGTCCGCATGGCCATCGAAATCAGCCCCAGCAGCATGCCGAGATAGCCGATGTAGTCGAACCAGGGGAGGTTCAGCGCGAAGGCGCGGAGGTGTTCAAGGGACATGGCGGCACGTGATTCGGTGGAAGACGGCCGCAGGATAGCAGATCAATCAACCGCGTCATGCCGAGCGTCGCCCGCTTGGGCGGCCGCGAAGCATCTCTCCGCGGCGAGGTACTGCGCCGGTTCCGGGCGCGCTCCATTGCGTCTCTCCGCACAGAGATGCTTCGCGGCCCAAGCGGGCCGCTCAGCATGACGCGTTCGGATCAGGCCGCCTTCTTCACGCGGCCGATCAACCCCAGCACTTCGCGCGCGGCTTCGAGGATGTTGGTGCCGGGGCCGTAGATCGCGGCGACGCCGGCTTTCTTCATCGCCTCGTAGTCTTGCGGGGGGACGACGCCGCCGAGGATCACCAGGATGTCGCCGGCGTTCTGCTTCTTGAGCGCCTCGACGAGCTGCGGGACCAGCGTCTTGTGGCCGGCGGCCTGCGAGGAAACGCCGATCACGTGCACGTCGTTCTCGATCGCCTGGCGCGCGGCCTCCTCGGGTGTCGAGAACA
>CAZUYG010000647.1:0-2863 GCA_964624265.1 uncultured Candidatus Odyssella sp. | reverse complement strand
ACGTTGGCAACCGTGAAATCCGAGGTGACGTAGGCATAGGTGAGCGCCGCGAACGCGGCGGCGACGAGGATGAACTGGCTCTGCGCCGCGGGCACGGCCGTTTCCATCACTGCCGCCTGCCCGCGCTGCGCGGCCCACAGCGGCGCGATGCTCTGATACGCCGCGACGAACAGCGCCAGGACGAGCGCGTAATGTCCGAGCTCGGGAATCATGCGCCGCCGGCCCTCACTTCCCATCCGCCGCAGGAGCGGCGGCCGGGCCCCTTCTCTCCCGCTACGCGGGAGAGAGAAGAAAGAGGCGCGCCCGCACTTTTCTCTCCCGCGTAGCGGGAGAGAAGGGGCCCAAATCGCACTTGCGATTTGGGAAGTGAGGGCGGTTGCCGCGGACTCATTTCGTTGCCGGCTTGGCCTTGTCGTGCTGCCAGAGGCCCTGCTTCTTGAGCTCGTCCTTAAGCTCTTTCGGCACGTAGTTCTCGTCGTGCTTGGCCAGCACGGTGGTAGCGACGAAGACGCGGTCGGGCTGGAACGCGCCCTGCACGACGACGCCCTGCTTCTCGCGGAAGAGATCGGGCAGCACGCCCTTGTAGTGGACGACGACGGCCTTCGCCGTATCGGTGACGCGGAACTCGACCGTGACGCCGTCGGCGAGCTTCTTGATGCTCTTCTCCTCGACGAGGCCGCCGAGCCGCACGCGCTGGCCGGGCTGGATGTTGCGCTCGGCCGCCTGGCTCGGCGTGAAGAAGAACGTGACCGTATCCTGCAGCGCGACGAGCGCGAGTGCCACCGCGCCGCCGAGCAGCGCGAGCCCGAAGCTCACGAAGAACAGGCGCTTGGTCTTAGCCTTCATCGCCACGGCCGGCCTCCGCCTCCAGTCGCGCCAGCTCCGCCTCGCGGCGCCGCACGCTCTTCACGCTCGATATCAGCAGCCCGGCAAGGACCAGGACGGTCAGCCCCAGCGCCGGCCAAACATAGGCGGCGTAGCCGCCCATTTCGAGGAACTTGCCGATCCCGTCCATGCACCCGTCAACCTAACCCGATCCTGCGGCAAAAACACGGCGCGGACCTCGATCATCCCGCCGCATCGGAGCGTTAATGCGGGGTAATGCCGCGCGCAACAAAGCCGGCCGGCGCCGGGTCCGGCCGCCGTCCGCCCAACGAACCGCCGCTATGCCGCAAGCATCCTGAGCTTTAGCGCGCGCGTGCGCAGGGCGGCGAGTTCGGCGCGGGCGCGCAGCAGCAGCACCGTGAAGAAGTAGAACGTGAAGCCGAAGATCATCAGGAACAGCGGCGCCAGCATCTGCGCGTCGATGGCCGGGCCGTCGCGGCGGATGATGCTGGCCGGCTGGTGCAAGGTGTTCCACCAATCGACGCTGAACTTGATGATCGGGATGTTGACGACGCCGACCAGCGCGAGGATCGCCGCGGCACGGGCGCCGCGCGCCGGATCGTCGAACGCGTGCGTCAGCGCGATGTGGCCGAGATAGAGGAAGAACAGGATCAGCACCGAGGTGAGGCGCGCATCCCACACCCACCAGGCGCCCCACATTTTCGCGCCCCAGAGCGAGCCGGTCGCGAGCGTGAGCAGCGCGAAGCAGGCGCCGACCGGCGAAGCCGCGCGGGCGATGATGTGCCCGAGCGGATGGCGCCAGATCAGCGCGCCGGCGCTGGCCGCGGCCACGCACGCATAAACGAACAGCGACATCCAGGCCGAGGGAACGTGCACGTAGATGATGCGCACGGTGTCGCCCTGCCCTTCGGGCGGCGGCGCGCCCGGCGGCGCGATGAAGATGCCCCAGACGAGGCCGGCGCCGATGCAGAGGGCGGCGAGCCAGGCCGTCCACGGCAGGGCGCGGCGCGCGAAGCGGCCGAAGCGCGCGGGATTGGCGAGGGCGTGGAGACGGGCGCTCATGGAAGCCTCGTTAGGTCACTCCGCGGCCTGACGCAATGCGACAGCGGCGACGAACGGCGCCAGCGCCAGCGCCCCGAGCAGCATCGCGCCGAGCAGCAGCAGGTGGACGCGGAAGCCCTGCCCGGTCGCCGCCGCTTCGACCGCGCCGACGCCGAAGATGAGGACGGGAATGTAGAGCGGCAGGATCAGCAGCGAGAGCAGCACGCCGCCGCGCCGTGCGCCGAGCACCAGCGCCGCGCCGATCGCGCCGACCAGCGTGAGTATGGGCGTGCCGAGCGCGAGCCCGGCGATCAGCGCCGGATAGGCCGGAGACGGCAAATTCAGCAGCAGCGCCAAGAGCGGCGACAGGATCACCAGCGGCAGGCCGGTGGTGAGCCAATGCGCGAGGGCCTTGGCCGCCACCATCAGCGTCGGCGCCGCCGGCGCGGCCAGCAGGTAGTCGAGCGTGCCATCCTCGTAATCGGCCTGGAACAGGCGGTCGAGCGACAGCAGCGCCGCCAGCAGCGCGGCGACCCACAGGATGCCGGCGGCGATCGCCGCCAGCGTCTCGCGCTCGGCGCCGACGCCGAACGGAAACAGCGACACCGCGATGACGAAGAACGCGAGCACGGTCGCGGTATCGCTGCCCTGGCGCAGCGCGAGGCGCAGATCGCGCCGCAGCAGCGCGCCGAAACCGTTCATGCCGCGCGTGCTCCGGGCGCGTGGAGGGCGAGCGCGGCATTACCCGGCAGCTTCAGCGCGAGATGCGTCGAGACGACGGCGAGCCCGCCGCCGGCGCAGTGCTCGGCGACGAGCGCTTCGAGCATCGCGACGCTGGCATCGTCGAGGCCGGTCGTGGGCTCGTCGAGCAGCCAGAGCCGCGCCGGGATGGCGGCGAAGCGCGCGAGAGCGAGGCGGCGCCGCTGGCCTTGCGAGAGATAGCGCGCGGGCAGATCCGCCTGCGGCGCCAATGCCA
>CAZUYG010000646.1:0-2872 GCA_964624265.1 uncultured Candidatus Odyssella sp. | reverse complement strand
AGCGTCGTGCAGCGGCCCGGGCTCAGACAGAAGATCGCGCTGCCCTCTTGGAGATGGAGGGTGAGGATGTCGTTGACGATGGTGAACGACACGATCGTTCCGCGCACGCCGATCGTGCCGGTGGGCGTCTTGATCGTGTAGGCCTCTTTCTGCGCGGCGCCGGTGACGAAGCGGAAGGCCCCGCTGACGGCGCGGATCGTCACCTCTCCGGTCTTCTTGTCGGGATCGAACACGACCTTGTCGAGCACGACCTTCGATTCGGGCCCGATCGAGAGGGTCGTTTCATCGACAAACAGGAGCTGGGCGTCGGACTCCTTGCCGGTGGCGACCGTCTCGTCCTGAAAGACGCCGTCGCCGCTCTTGATCGGGCGCTGGGTCGTTCCGATGACGCCGTTCACGGCGTTGTTGACGACGGCGGCGCTTCCGATCCGGGTCTCGGCGGCGGCCCCGGCCGATGCGAGCGCAAGAGCCAGTGCCGTCGCGATCGCGAAACGCATCATAGCCTCCATAGCATGCGTAGGCCGGCAACGTGGTTCTGATACCGCTCCGGCCCGTCGTTGGTGCTGCGGTATTCGTAGGCGTAGTGCCCGATCAGATCGACTTGTCCCCGGAGCAGGCCAGGAATGACGATCTGCACGCCCGGCACGAAGGTGTGGTCCCGCCGCTGCTTGCTGCCGTCGGAAACTCTCTCGAAATAGTGGCGGTAGTCGTAGCTGAAGTTGAAATCGACCGTCAGCCACGACAGCAGCGGCAGGAAGTAATCGAGTCGCGCCCCGAATTGATGGGAGCGCGCGGGGAACGGCGTGTTGAGGGAATCGACGCCCGGCGCGCCGGAGCCGAAAACGCCGCTATAGCGCCAATAGGGGACGGCAATCCCGACGGCGCCTTTGGTCAGAAGATTGGGGAACTGGAAGCGCGGTGAGACTTCGACGTAGGTCCCGTCGCGGGTCGAAAAAGCGCTGCCGACGAAGTCGTATCCCCAGCGCACCTCGATATCGCGCAGCGGCTGGAACGCATCGAATTCGAAGGTCGCCCCCGCGGTCGCCTCGGCGAAGAACGTCCGGCGCGTCAGCCACGAATAGCCGGCGCCGGCGAACGGGTGAATTCGGAAATTGTCCCCGAGGTCGAACACGGGCCCGGATTGCGCCTGGACCGAGCCATAATCGATGTCGTGGAACCGCGGATGATAGTTGGCGTAAACCTCGCCGCGGGTCACCCAGCGCGTTGCGCCGATCGTGCGATCGTCCCGCACGTTGACGCGGGTGAACATGGTCGCGTCGTAGGTCGTGCCATTCGTGTGCGGCAGCCGGCGCGCATTGCTTTCATACTGCGCTCCCGACAGCACGGTGACTCGCGTGATCGACGGCTCGAGCTGAAGGCGCACGCGGCGCAGGCCTTCTTTCGCATCCTCGTTATTCGGATCGCGCGCCAGGATGCGCTCGTAGGCCACGAGGGCTTGCCGCAGATTGCCGCGGTCGAGCGCCATCCGCGCGTAGCGCAGATTGTGCGTGGGGTTTCCGGGGTCTTGGAGGATCAGCTCGAAGACCTGGCGCATCTCGCGATCTGACGCGCTTTGCGCGAAACAGGGTGCGCCGGCAATGCTTATTCCGGCAACGACGGCGAGTGCCGCGAGCCGGCGCAGGCGCACATTGCGCGGCACGGAAACGTAGTCCGCCATGAATCCAATTTCCCCTCGCCCGTCGAGGCCGGCGCTTCGCGCTCTCTGCCTCGGAGGGCCTTTGCCCCTTCAACAATGTAAATATACGGGTAATTGAGACCGCGTTGGGTGATATTTTATTAGCTGTGTTGCCGAGATCACGTTATTGCTTTGCGTGACCGGTGTCGCGGCGAACGTCACAATCCAAATCGCAAAAGAAATGGCCGGCCCCGGAGTAACCAGAGCCGGCCAAACCAACGCGTACATTCGGTAAGGGGGCGTCGACCCCTAATATTCCACGGCGCGCCCGCGCATCAGCGGGCGCCTCCGTCCATCACGAGCTGTAGTACATCTTGTACTCGACCGGATGCGGCTGGTGCTCGAACGCGTAGACCTCTTCCCACTTGAGGTCCATGTACGAGTCGATCAGGTCGTCGGTGAACACGTCGCCCTTCTTCAGGAACGCGCGGTCCTTGTCGAGCTCGTTGAGCGCTTCGCGCAGCGAGCCGCAAACGGTCGGAACCTTGCGCAGCTCTTCCGGCGGCAGATCGTAGAGGTTCTTGTCGATCGGATCGCCCGGGTGGATCTTGTTCTGGATGCCGTCGAGGCCCGCCATCAGCATCGCCGAGAAGGCGAGGTAGGGGTTCGACAGCGGATCCGGGAAGCGCACCTCGACGCGCTTGCCCTTCGGGTTCGACACGACCGGGATGCGGCACGAGGCCGAGCGGTTGCGCGCCGAATAGGCGAGCAGCACCGGCGCCTCGAAGCCCGGGATCACGCGCTTGTAGCTGTTCGTCGTCGAGTTCGTGAACGCGTTGATCGCGCGCGCGTGCTTGATGATGCCGCCGATGTAGTAGAGCGCCATCTCGGAAAGGTCGGCGTAGCCGTTGCCGGCAAAGAGCGGCTTGCCGTCCTTCCACAGCGACTGGTGGACGTGCATGCCCGAGCCGTTGTCGCCGTAGACCGGCTTCGGCATGAACGTGGCCGTCTTGCCCCACTTATGCGCGACCATCTGGACGCAGTATTTGTAGGCGATCATCGCGTCGGCGCACTTCACGAGCTTGCCGAACTTCAGGCCCAGTTCGTGCTGCGAGGCGGCGACCTCGTGATGGTGCTTCTCGGTCTCGAAGCCCATCTGCTCGATCATCGCCAGCATCGCGGAGCGCAGGTCCTGGCCGCTGTCGACCGGCGGCACCGGGAAGTAGCCGCCCTTGA
>CAZUYG010000645.1:0-2873 GCA_964624265.1 uncultured Candidatus Odyssella sp. | reverse complement strand
CGAGATAGGCGGCGACGACGGCCGCCCCGAGCAGATTGATCCGGAGACGAAAGGAGGCAGGCCGCAAGACCGCGCTCCCGCCCCTAATCCAGCTCGAAGGCGTGCTTGTAGTCCTGCTTCAGCGCCGGATTCTGGCGATCCTTTCGCAGCACGCAGTTGCCGGCCATGAGCGTTTCCATTTCCGTTCCCATGAAGCAGCGGAACGCATCCTCCGGAGTATGGACGATCGGCTCGCCGCGAACGTTGAAGCTGGTGTTCACGAGCACCGAGCATCCAGTCCGTGCCTTCCACGCGCCGAGCAATGCGGCGAAGCGCGGATTCGTTTCGGCATGCACGGTCTGGACTCGCGCGGAATAATCGACATGCGTCACGGCCGGGATGTCGGAGCGCGGCACGTTGAGCTTGTCGATGCCGAACAGCTTCTCCTCGGCCTCGGCGAGCTGGCGCCGGCGGTTACGCTTCACGTCGGCGACGAGCAGCATGTAGGGGCTGGCCGCGTCGAGCTCGAAATACTCGGCGACGTCGTCCGCGAGAACGGCCGGCGCGAAAGGCCGGAAGCTTTCCCGGTACTTGATGCGGAGATTGAGCGTCTTCTGCATCTCGGGATTGCGCGGGTCGCCGAGGATCGAACGGCCGCCGAGCGCGCGCGGCCCGAACTCCATCCGCCCCTGAAACCAGCCGACCGCGTCGCCGGCAGCGAGCGAATCGACGGTGCGCGCGAGCATGGCGGTTTCGTCGAGCACGTCGAACACCGCGCCCGCGGCCGCAAGGCGCCGCTCCACCTCGGCCTGCGCGAAACCTGGGCCGAGATACGCCCCCTGCATTCCGTCGAGCGCGCCGTTCAGGTGCCGCTCCTTGCCGAGGTGCAGGTGCCAGGCCGCGAGAGCCGCGCCGAGCGCGCCGCCGGCATCGCCGGCCGCGGGCTGCATCCAGAGCCGTCCGAACTTGCCGTCGCGCAAGATCTTGCCGTTGGCGACGCAGTTCAGCGCGACGCCGCCGGCGATGCAGAGATTGGGGATCGCGTAGGTCCGCGCCAGCTCCCGCGTCATGCGCAGCATCACTTCTTCGGTGACGGCCTGCACCGACGCGGCGATATCCATGTGGCGCTGCGTCAGCCGCTCGGCGGGGTCGCGCGGCTTGCCGCCGAACAGCGCATCGAATTTCGGCGACGTCATGCGGAGGCCGGTGGCATAGTCGAAATAGCTCTGGTCGAGCCAGAAGCTGCCGTCGTCCTTGAGGTCGATCAGGTTGTCGAGAATCGCCTGCGCGTATTTCGGCTCGCCATAGGGCGCCAGGCCCATGACCTTGTATTCGCCGGAATTGACCTTGAAGCCGGTATAGTAGGTGAAGGCCGAATAGAGCAGGCCGAGGCTGTGCGGCCAGCGGATCTCGCGGACGATGTCGAGCTGATTGCCGCGCCCGAGCGAGACCGAGGCTGTCGCCCATTCGCCGACGCCGTCCAACGTGAGGATCACCGCTTCGGAAAACGGCGACGGGAAGAAGGCCGACGCGGCGTGGCTCTGGTGATGCTCGGCGAAGAGCAGCCGCTCGGCGATCTTCCCCTTGGCGCCGATCGCCTCGAGCGACTTGATGAGATTTCCCTTCTGAAACAGCTTCTCTTTGATCCAGACTGGGATTGCCGCCTTGAACGAGCGGAAGCCGCGCGGCGCATTGGCGAGGTAGGTTTCGATCAGCCGCTCGAATTTGATGAACGGCTTCTCGTTGAAGACGACGTGCTCGACCTGCTCCAAGCCGATGCCGCCGGCCGCGAGACAGTAGCGGATGGCATTCTCCGGAAAACCCGGATCGTGCTTCTTGCGCGTGAAGCGCTCTTCCTGTGCCGCGGCGACGACCTTGCCGTCGCGCAGCAAGGCCGCCGCGCTGTCGTGATAGAACGCCGAAATGCCGAGGATGTGCATCAGTCCGCCCCGCGGCGGAGCGGATGGCCGGTCAGAACACGGTGTAAATGAAGGGACCGATCGCCGAGCCCTGCGCGAGGATCAGAAGTCCGCCGAAGACCAGCAGCACGATCAGCACGGGAAGCAGCCACCATTTCTTGCGCGCCCGCATGTAGGCGAAGAGCTCTTTGAGAACCGATCCCATCGCAAGGCATTCCCTGTTGCATTGTTATTTTCGCGCAAAGACCGGCGGGAGGCGAGTCAGAATTGATTGCGCATCGAGGAGACGGCGCCTTCGGACGGCGTGCGCGCGACCCAGTAGCTCTTCACCTCCGGCCGGCGCTTGCGCAGCAGCGGGTCGCGCCAGAGCCGCATCGCGAGCCCCATCGGCAAGAAAGCGACGATGAAGACGAGGAGCATGATGACCGGGTTCACGATCCGGTTGAGCAGCAGGCTGAGCTTGAACCAGGCACGGTTCAAGGGCTCGAGCAGCGACGGCTTCGCGAGCGTGATCGCCGCGAGGGCCGCCGCTACGGCGCATGCGCCAATCCACACGGGCGCATTGCGGCGGGCGAGCACGGCGACGATCAACGCGACGGCCGTGAATACGATTCCGGTGCCGCGCGCCGAAGGCGGCTTGATCCTGCTCGTCACCAACGGGTCGTGCGCGCCGCCGCTCATGTGGATCCCGCCCGACAATGATCCCCGCCGCGCATCGGTTTGTCCATAACAGCGGCGCTCGAGTTGCCCAATCGATCGAATGGTAGCCCAGCCGTTGCGGCCGCGCCATGGCTTGCGCCCTCGAATGAGGGGCGCTACGAAAATTGTCTGGGGCAGATGGGAGCACTCGTGGCGCATGCATGATCCCGCGCGCGAAAAAGGCGGTGCCGATCGCGCGGCCGAACGCCCGCGCGGCTCGCGTCTCGCCAACCTGGTGTTGGCGCTCGTCTCGCTGGCCGTCAGCGTCCTGCTGAT
>CAZUYG010000644.1:0-2878 GCA_964624265.1 uncultured Candidatus Odyssella sp. | reverse complement strand
GGGCGACGATATACGCGCAAGCGCGGCGGCCGCCGCGAGCCAGCGAAGAATCGCGCGAGCGGAAGACGTGCCAAAAGCGAATGTGCTGATGTTCATGCCTTGTACCCAATCGCAAGCGAAAAAAAAGCGCCGGAATTGCCCCGCGCCCCCGCCCGTTCGCTAATGTGGCGCGGCCCCCGCCGGGGCGCAAGCGACAGCATGACGCCCTGAGGGCGGAATTTTCCCAGCGAAACCACACAATTCCGTGAACCTGCCCGTTCCCGAGACAGCGCCCGAAGGCCATACCCGCGACCGCGTCGGCAGCGCGGTCGCGGCGCTGATCCGTCTCGTCGTGAAGGCGCCGCTGCTGGTCGTGATCCTGGCGCTCGGCGCGACCGTGGCGCTCGGCGTGTTCACGGTGCGCAACGTCTCGATCAACACCGACACGACCGAGATGCTCTCGTCGGAGCTGCAGTTCCGGCGCGACTTCGAAGCCTATCGCCGCGCCTATCCCATCTTCGCGAACAACATCGTCATCGTCGTCGAGGCCGACGATGCGGATCGCGCCGAAGACGGCGCCGACGCGCTCTATCAGCGCCTGCAGCAGCAGGACCGCGGCCGTTTCCACCACCTCTTCTATCCGGAGGGCGACCGCTTCTTCCGCCAGAACGGCTTGCTCTATATCGGCCTCAAGGACCTGCAGACGCTGGCGACGCGCCTGTCCGAGGCGCAGCCGCTGCTGTCCACGCTCGCGCGCGATCCGAGCATCCGCGGCCTGTTCGAGGTGCTCGGCCTCGCCGTCGATGCGCTCGGCACGGCGGATGCACAGCCGCAGCAGATCGCGCGCGTGCTCGGCCGCGTCGCCGCCGTCGTCGAGGCGCGCGAGGCCGACAAGCCGCGCTCGCTCTCGTGGAAGGAGCTGATGGGCGGCGACGCCGCCGGCGACGACCGGCGCCGCATCATCGTGCTGCAGCCCGAAGTCGATTTCGGGCAGGTGGCGCCCGCCGGCGCCGCGCTCAAGGACATCCGCCGCCACGCGCGCGAGCTCGGCCTCACGCCCGAAAACGGCGTGCGCGTGCGCCTCACGGGCTCCGCGGCGATCGACAGTGAGGAAATCGCCTCGATCGCCGACAACACCGCGTTTTCGAGCCAGCTTTCGCTCGTCGCCGTCGCGCTGCTGCTCGTTTTCTGTTTCCGCTCGTTCCGGCTGCTGTTCGCGTCGCTGATCACGCTCGTCGTCGGCATCGTGCTGACGGGCGCGTTCGCGATCGTGGCGATCGGATCGTTCAACCTGATCTCGATCGCGTTCGCCGTGCTGTTCATCGGCATCGGCATCGACTACAGCATCCACACGGCGCTGCGCTATCGCGAGATGACGGAGCGCGGCGAGAAGGGCAAGAGCGCGCTCGCCGCCGCCGGGCGCAGCATCGGCAAGGCGCTGGCGCTGATGGCGGCTAGCTCGGCGCTCGGCTTTTTCTCGTTCCTGCCGACCGACTATCGCGGCGTCTCCGAGCTGGGCCTCATCGCGGGGTTCAGCATGATCGTTGCCTTCGTGACGAACGTGACGGTTCTTCCGGCGCTGCTCGCGCTGATGCCGCTGCGGCCGCCGGCCGCCACGGCGGAACGCAAGCCCCCGCGCTTCGGCGGTGTCGAGCCCTGGCTCCGCCGCAACAGCCGGACGATCGTTTTCGTGGCGGCCGGCATCGGGCTCGCGGCGCTGCTTTCGCTGTGGGGCGCGCGCTTCGACCGCAATCCGCTCAACCTCAAGGATCCTTCGCAGGAGTCGGTCGCGGCCGCGATCGAACTTCTCGCCAATCCGCGCCTCCGGGTCGGGACGATCAGTATATTGATCGACTCGGTGGCCGAAATCGGGCCGCTCGCCGAGAAACTCAAGAAGCTGCCCTCGGTCGATTCGGTTCGCAGCATTTACGACTACGTGCCGCGCGATCAGCCGGCCAAGCTCGACGTGCTCGAAGAGATCGCGCTGCAGATGACGCCGATCCTCTCGCCGTCCGAACGGGCGGCGCCGCCCGACGCCGATCAGCGCACCGCGGCGATCGCGGCGCTGCGCGACAAGCTGCAATCGGCGCTCGCGCAGAAGCGGGCCGGGGCGATCGAGGCCGACATACGGCGCCTGCATGCCGCGCTCGACGCCTTCCTGAAGGGCGGCACCGAGGATCTTCGCACGGCGGCGCTCGATCAGGATCTCATCGGCTCGCTGCCGAAGCGGCTCGACGCGCTGAAAGCCGCGCTCAACGCCAAGCCGGTCGATTTCGCGTCGCTGCCGGAGACCCTGCGCGAGCGCGAGCTTTCGCCGGCCGGCAAGGTGCGCGTCGAGGTGATTCCGAAGCAGGACCTCCGCGACAACCGCGCGCTGCGTCAGTTCGTGTCCGAAGTCCAGTCCGTCGCGCCGCACGCGACCGGCGGGCCGGTGGTCGAACTGCTCGCCGGCGACGCGGTCGTTCGCGCCTTCACGGTGGCGTCGGTCATTGCGTTCGCGCTCATCACGCTCGGCCTTTTCGTTCTGCTGCGCAGCCTCACCGACGTGCTGCTGATCCTGGCGCCGCTGTTCCTGGCCAGCGCGGTCACGACCGGTATCGCGGTCGCCGTCGGCCTCGCGTTCAATTTCGCGAACATCATCGTGCTGCCGTTGCTGATCGGACTCGGCGTGTCTTCGGGCATTCACCTCGTCGTGCGCGCGCGGCGCGACACGATGGAATTGATGAACACGACGACACCGCGCGCCGTGCTGTTCAGCGCTCTCACCACGATCGCGTCGTTCGCCACGCTGGCGATTTCGAGCCATTGGGGGCAGGCGAGCATGGGCCTGCTGCTGCTGATCGCGATCACGGTGAATCTCGTCTGTTACCTGGTGGCGCTGCCGGCGCTGCTCGCCTTT
>CAZUYG010000643.1:0-2879 GCA_964624265.1 uncultured Candidatus Odyssella sp. | reverse complement strand
CGCGCATCCGCCGCGAGACGATCGCGGCCGAGGACATCCTGCACGACATGGGCGCGTTCTCGATGATGTCGTCCGACAGCCAGGCGATGGGCCGCATCGGCGAGGTCATCATCCGCACCTGGCAGACCGCGCACAAAATGAAAGTGCAGCGCGGGCGCCTGAAGGAGGAGAAGGGCGACAACGACAACGTCCGCGCCAAGCGCTACATCGCGAAATACACGATCAACCCGGCGGTGGCGCAGGGCATTTCGCGGCATGTCGGCTCGGTCGAAGTCGGCAAGCTCGCCGATCTCGTGATCTGGTCGCCGGCCTTCTTCGGCGTGAAGCCCGAGATGGTGCTGAAATGCGGCAGCATTGCCGCGGCGCCGATGGGCGATCCCAACGCCTCGATTCCCACGCCGCAACCCGTGCACTATCGTTACATGTTCGCCGGCTTCGGCCGCAGTCTCATCGAGAGTTCGGTGCTGTTCCTCTCGCAGGCCGGACTCGAGCGCGACGTACCGAAACGCCTCGGCCTCACGCGCCCCTGCCTGCCGGTCAAGAACACGCGCCGCATCGGCAAGAAAGACATGGTGCACAACGCCCTGATGCCGAAGATGGAAGTCGATCCCGAAACCTACGAAGTGCGCGCGAACGGCGAATTGCTCACTTGCGAGCCCGCGAAGGTGCTGCCGATGGCGCAGCGGTATTTCCTGTTCTAGCGCCATGATTCGCGCGACCTCCGTTTCCCGCGCAGGCACCTGGCCCGAGGCCGAGGCGCGCGACCGCATCGTGCTCGATTTCGACGAACGTTACCGGCGCCGCAAGGTGCTCTACGGCGAGGGCGGCCTGCAATTCCTGCTCGAGCTCGACGCGGCGACGGCGCTGCGCGACGGCGACGGCCTCGCGCTCGAGGGCGGCGGCTATGTCCGGGTCGCGGCGGCGCCGGAAAATCTCATCGAGGTGAAGGCGCGCGACGCGGAGACGCTGGCGCGGCTCGCCTGGCATCTCGGCAACCGCCATCTGCCGGTCGCGATCAAGGCCGACCGGCTGCTGATCCGCGACGATCACGTGATCGTCGACATGCTGAAAGGGCTCGGCGCCGACGTGCGCGCGGTGAAGGAAGCGTTCGATCCCGAAGGCGGCGCCTACGGCCAGCACAATTTCGACCACCGCCACCCGCACGGTGGGGTGCACGGACATGGGCACGGGCACGAGCATGACTAGCGGGCTCGCGCTGCCGCAACTCCTTCGCCTCCTCACCTGGGCCTCGCCCGCGTTCCCCACCGGGGCGTTCAGCTACAGCCACGGCATCGAGCTCGCGGTGGAGGAGGGGCTTGTCGCGAACGCCGCACAGCTCCAGGATTGGGTCGGCTGGATCGTCCGCCACGGCGCGCTCTACGCGGATGCGGTGCTGCTCGCGCACGCGCAGCGCGCAGCGGAGGCGGGCGACGATGCGGCCCTCGACGAGGTCGCGCAGATCGCGGCCGCGATGCGCGGCACGGCGGAGACGGCCCTCGAAAGCCTGCAGCAGGGCGCCTCGTTCTTCGACACCGCGCTGGCCGTGTGGCCCAACACGCGCATGCCGGCGTTCCTCGCACGCACCGGCGCGAAACCCGCGCTGCCGGTTGCGGTCGCGCTCGCCTGCGCCGGAACGATCCCGCTGCCGGAATCGCTGGCCGCCTATCTCCATGCCGGCGCCGCCAACCTCGTCTCGGCCGGCGTGCGCCTCATTCCGCTCGGCCAGACCGATGGCCAGCGCAGCATCGTGGCGCTCGAGGGCGCCGTCACCGAAACGGTCGCGCGCGCAATGGCGACGGCGCTCGACGATCTGTGCACCGCCGCGCCGATGGTCGATTGGACGAGCATGCGCCACGAAACCCAATACACGCGGCTGTTCCGCTCATGAACGAAAGCAAGAAAGGTCCGCTGCGCGTCGGCGTCGGCGGCCCGGTCGGCTCGGGCAAGACCGCGCTCGTCGACCGGCTCTGCAAGCACATGCGCGATGCCTACGACATCGCGGTGATCACCAACGACATCTACACGAAGGAAGACGCCGAGTTCCTGACCCGCTCGGGCGCGCTGCCGCCGGAGCGCATCGTCGGCGTCGAAACCGGCGGCTGCCCGCACACGGCGATCCGCGAGGATGCTTCGATCAATCTCGCGGCGCTCGCCGAGATGCGCGAGCGTTTCAAGACGCTCGACGTCATCTTCGTCGAATCCGGCGGCGACAATCTCGCGGCGACCTTCAGCCCCGAGCTTGCCGACATCACGATCTACGTCATCGACGTGGCGGCCGGCGACAAGATCCCGAGGAAGGGCGGCCCCGGCATCACGCGCTCGGACCTGCTCGTCATCAACAAGATCGATCTGGCGCCGATGGTCGGCGCGAGCCTCGACGTCATGGATCGCGACGCCAGGAAGATGCGCGGCAAGCGGCCGTTCTTCTTCACGAACCTCAGGGCGAACAAGGGCGTCGCCGAGATCGCGGCGTTCATCGCCGAAGCCGGCGGCCTGACGGCAAAGCATTAGGGGAGACGGCATCATGCGCTCGACATTCGCGATCCTGGCCGGCCTCGGCGCGGCACTGGCGGCCGCTCCGGCGTCGGCCCATACCGGCCACGGGCTCGACGGCTTCGCCGCGGGCTTCGCGCATCCGTTTGGCGGCGTCGATCATCTCCGGGCCATGATCGCGGTCGGCGCCTGGGCCGCGCAGCAGGGCGGGCGCGCGGTGTGGGCGCTGCCGGCCGCGTTCGTCGGCGTCATGGGCGTGGGCGGCAGTCTCGGCCTCTCCGGCTTCGCGCTGGCGGGAACCGAGAGCGTCATCGTCGCGTCGGTGCTCGTGCTCGGCGCCGTCGTCGCAGCCGCGGCGAAGCTGCCGCTCGCCATCGCGGCGCCGA
>CAZUYG010000642.1:0-2880 GCA_964624265.1 uncultured Candidatus Odyssella sp. | reverse complement strand
GCCGGGCTGGACGACCTGGATCACGCTGCCGGGCGCGGCACCGGGAACCTCGGCCTCGAACATCGCCTGGTGCCAGTTCGGATCGAATTTCTCGCCCAGCGGCTCGATGCGCTTGATGCCGTGGCGCTCCAGGATGCCCGAGAATTCGCGGTCGATGAGCTCCACGCCCTGGCGCAGCGCGTCGAACATCTGCGCGCGCGCGGCGGCCTCGGCGGCCGGCGCCGCGGCGGCGGCGAGCGCGCGGCGGAGATTGTCGGCGAGCGCCAGCGTGTCGCGCGCGAACGGCACCGCGCCGTATTTGCGCGCGTCGGCCATTTCGTTCTCGGCGCGGCGGCGCTGGTTTTCCTTCTCGGCGAGCTGGCGTTGCGCGCTGTCCTTGAACGCGGCGAACTCGGCGCTCTTCTCGGCCAGCTCGGCCGCCAGCGCCGCGAAGCGCGCCTCCAGCTCTTCGCGCGGCATGCCGGCCCCGGCGTTGGCCGGCGGCTCGGCGGGCGCCGCCTCCGGCCCGGGATCGTTGGCCGGCGTCTGCGGCGCGCCGTGCGGGATCGTCTGGTCTTTCTCGGTCTGCGTCATGTCCGTTCCTAACCCAACAGCCGGCCGACCACCTGCGCGGTGTAATCCACCATCGGGATGATGCGCGCGTAATTCATGCGCCGCGGCCCGATCACGCCGATGCAGCCGACCACTTTCTCGTTCGTGTTCTTGTAGGGAGAGAGAATCATCGAGCAGCCGGTGTTCCGGAACAGGTCGTTCTCGGCGCCGATGAAGATCTGCACCCCGTTGGCGTCCTGCGCGAGATCGAGCAGGCGCACCATCGTCTCCGTCGTCTCGAGCGCCTCGAACAGGCGGCGCACGCGCTCGAGGTCCTCGATCGCGGTCACGTCGTCGAGCAGCGCCGCGGTGCCGCGGATGATGAGCGCGCCGGAGGCCGGCGCCGGCTGGCCGTCGCCGGCCCACACCGCGAGGCCGCGCGAGACGAGGTCCTTCGTGACGGTGTCGATCTGCGCGCGGTGCGCGCCCAGCTCGTCCGCGACCGCGGCGCGCGCCTCGCTGATCGTGCGGCCGACGAGCTTCGCCGTGAGGTAATTGCCGGCTTCGACGAGCGCCGAAGCGGGGATGCCGAGCGGAACGTCGATCAGGCGGTTCTCGACGATGCCGTTCTCGAACACGAGGACGACGAGCGCGCGGCCGGGGCGCAGGTTCACGAATTCGAGGTGCTTGAGCGCCGCCTCGGTCTTGGGCGCCACGACGAGGCCGGCATGGCGCGTGAGCCCGGCCAGCGACTGGCTCACCTGCTCCAGCACCTGATTGGGATTGGCGCCCTTGGTGGCGCAACGCGTCTCGATGTCGGCGCGCTCCTGCTCGGTGAGGCGGCCCACCTCGAGCAGGCCGTCGACGAACAGGCGCATGCCGAGATCGGTCGGCAGCCGTCCGGCCGAGGCGTGCGGCGCGAACAGCAGCCCCACCTCCTCGAGATCCGACATCACGTTGCGGATGCTGGCCGGCGAGAGCTCCACGCCGCCCAGGCGCGAGATCGTCCGCGAGCCCACCGGCTCGCCCGATTCCATGTATTGCTCGATGACCCGGCGCAAGACGTCGCGCGAGCGCTTCGAGAGCGCCGCGATCGCGGTTTCGCGCAGCGGGTCCGGGTTCGGCTTGGTCATCGCGGTCATGGCGGAACCGCCGATATGTAGGGAGAGGCGCCGCCAGCGTCAACGCGCGGAAGGGCCGCTGGACGCTTGCGGAACAAGGGGTTAAGAGGGCGCATCCCGCCCCCTATCGATGAGCCCCGCCATGCGTCCCTCCGGCCGCGCCCCGGACCAGTTGCGCCCGATCGTGCTCGAACCCGGCTTCGCCGTCCACGCCGAAGGCTCGTGCCTCGCCAAGTTCGGCAATACCCACGTGCTGGTCACCGCCTCGGTGGAAGAGCGCGTGCCGCCCTTCCTGCGCAACACCGGCAAGGGCTGGATCACGGCCGAATACGGCATGCTGCCGCGCTCGACCCACACCCGCACCGACCGCGAGGCCGCGCGCGGCAAGCAGAGCGGCCGCACGCAGGAGATCCAGCGCCTGATCGGCCGCAGCCTGCGCGCCGTCGCCGATCTCACCGGCTTCGGCGAGCGCCAGATCACGATCGATTGCGACGTGCTTCAGGCCGATGGCGGCACGCGCACCGCGGCCATCACCGGCGCCTATGTGGCGCTGTACCGCGCGTTCGAATGGCTCGTGAAAGAGGGCGAGATCGACCGCGTGCCGCTGGGCGGGCAGGTGGCTGCCGTTTCCTGCGGCCTGCATCAGGGCCGCGCCGTGCTCGATCTCGACTACGCCGAAGACAGCGCGGCGGATGCCGACGCGAATTTCGTGCTCACCGGCGAGGGCCGCATCATCGAGATCCAGGGCACTGCCGAAAAGACGCCGTTCCACGAGGAGCAGTTCCTCGAGTTGATGCGCCTCGCGCGCAAGGGCATCGGCGAGCTGTGCGCGGCGCAGCGCAAGGCGCTCGGAAAGGGCTGATCCCTTGGAACGCCCGGCCAGGCTGGTCATCGCCAGCCATAATCCCGGCAAGGTGCGCGAGATCGAGGACCTGCTGCGCCCGCTCGGCATTGCCGTCGTCGGCGCCGCGGCGCTCGGCCTCATCGAGCCGGAAGAGACTGGGCAGACCTTTGCCGAGAACGCCGCCTTGAAGGCGCGCACCGCCGCCGAAGCCGCGAAGCTGCCGGCGCTGGCCGACGATTCGGGCCTCGCGGTCGCGGCGCTGGATGGCGCGCCGGGCATCTATTCGGCGCGCTGGGCGGGCCCCGCCAAGGATTGTTCCTTCGCGATGCAGAAGGTCGAGGAGGCGCTGCAAGGCAAGGCCGACCGCAGCGCGAAATTCGTGGC
>CAZUYG010000641.1:0-2894 GCA_964624265.1 uncultured Candidatus Odyssella sp. | reverse complement strand
GGGGCCGCCGTCGCCGGCGCGCCGGCCGCCGGCGGGGCGGCCGCCTCGGCCGGAGCCGCCGGTGCCGGAGCGCCATTGCCGGCGGCCGGCGCCGGCACGTCGAGCTGCGGCACGTAGAGATACCCGCTGACGAAACGCGCGGCGAGATTGAGCGACCGCGCCGCCTCCATCATCAGTAGCGCGAAGTCGCGGCAGCTTCCGCTCTTGAGCCGCAGCGTCTCGTCGGGCGCCTGCACGCCCTCGGCCTCGCGCGCGGAATAGGCGAACCCCTGCTCCTTGATCGCATGCGTCAGCCGCGCGAGCAGGTCCAACGTCCTGGTCGGCCCCCCCTGCCCGAGGAACGAGCGTGCCCACAAGTCGACCGCGTGATCCGGATCGGGATAGTGCCGCTCGATCGCGCGCGCGAGATCGGGAAGCTCCGCCAGCGGATAGCTGAATGGATAGGTTTCGGCATAGGGCTCGACCGGACAATCGGGCTCGCTGCCGTGGAAATGATCGAGCTCGATCTCGCTGACGAAGCTGAGCGTGTCGGCCTCGGCCGCGAAGCTGGCGACGGCAACCGAATTGCCGAACACATCGTGGCGCCAGCGGATCGCCGCGGGCGCCGGCTGGATATCGAGCGTTGCCTTCAGCATGCGCAGATCGTGGCTGTCGCGCGGACGGAACATCATCCGGTGCTCGCCGAAGCGCACAGGCTTGGCATAGCGATAGGTGGATTCGTGGCGCACGCTCATGCGCGGCATCGTGGGGGGCTCCTTGGGCCAACGGAAGCGCCGGGCCGGCCGGCCCGCGCGGTGTACTAACGTTTCACCGCGGCAAAACGCAGCCGGACATAGTCGGCGAACCACGACCCGTCGGGCTTCTTCTGCGTGGGCGCCGCCAGCGCCTCCGCCTCTTCGCGCACCGCCTTGCGTTCGGCCGGCGGCACGGCGGCCAGGAACGCCTCGCCGAACGTGTCGAACCAGTCGGCGAGTCGCGTCGGCAGCGGCGTCGGGCGCTTGAACAGCTCCATGTGGCGCAGCGTGAAGCCGCCGGCCTCGAGCTTGGCCGCATACTCTTCGGGCGACGGGAAATACCAAGGGTTCAGTGGCGCCGGGTCGATGCCGCGGCGCGCGATGGCCGCGGTCAGCGCGGCGCGGCAGGCGGCGACGTTGCCCGCCCCGCCCATTTCGGCCACGAAGCGCCCGCCCGGCCGCAGCGCGCGCGCCACGCCGGCGATCACCGCATCCGGCTTCTTCATCCAGTGCAGCGCGGCGTTGCTGAACACGGCGTCGAAGGCCGGCGGCAGGCGGAGATTTTCCGCGTCGACGACGCGCGCGACGCGGCCGAGGCGCTGCGCCGCCGCGATCTGCTCGGCGCTGGCATCGACGCCGACGACGAGCGCGCCCATGTCGGCGAGCTTCTTCGTGAGGGCGCCGTCGCCGCAGCCGAGATCGAGGATGCGCTCGCCGGGCTTCGGTGCAAGCAGCTCGACCACCGGCATGCCGAGATCGGCGACGAAGCGCGCCACGCGCGCATAGCGGCCGGGGTCCCAGGATTGCTGGCCGGGCGTCGCCGGGGACGTATCGTTTTCGGCGGTCACTTCTTTTCGTCTTTCTTGTCGCCTTCGCTCAGCAGGAAGATCGCGCGGCCGAGCATGTCTTCGAGCGAGAGCGCGTCGCGCGTGTTCTTGAGCGTGCCGTTCGCGGCGAGCATCACCGTGGCGCGGCCCGGCTCGAGGCGGAGGTATTTTCCGCCGAGCAGGCCGTCGCTCGTGATCGCGGCCACCGTGTCTTCCGGCAGCTTGAGGTCGCTGCGCACGGTGAACACGATGACGGCGCGGAAATCCGCCGGATCGATGCGCTGATCGAGCACGCTGCCGATCTTGACGCCGCCGATGCGGACGTCGTTGCCGGGCGCGAGCCCGCCGACGCTGTTGAACTTCGCCGACAGCGAGTAGCCGGCGACCGGCCTGAAATCGCCGCTGTTGTAAGCGAAGACCAGGAACCACACCGCGATGGCCACGACCACGGCGCCCACGGCGGTTTCGGCGAAACGGCGGTTCATCGGCGTCCTATTGCTGTTTCGGAGCCTCGGGCGCGTCCGGCTTCTTCTCGGGCGCGGGCGCTTCTTTCTTTTTCGGCGGCTCGGGCGCCGGCTCGTCGCCACGCCGGCGCGCCTCGGCGCCCTGCACGATCTTCTGCAGAATCTGCTCGACGATGATCGAATCCTGAACCGTATCGAACCGGGCGCCGGGCTTCATCGCCTCGGTCTCGGAGCCGGCCTCGATGCGGAGATATTTCCCGCCCAGCACGCCGTCGCTCATCACCAGCAGCGCGCTGTCGGTAGGAATTGCAAGTCCACTGCGCACGCTGATCGTCACCAGCGCCTTCAGGCTGTTCGGCGCCAGCTCGATCTTCACGACCGATCCCACCTGGATGCCGGAGAGATAGACCGCGCTGCCGGTGGTGAGACCGTCGACCTGGCCGAAGCGCGCCGTGAGCAGATAGCCGCCGCGCGCCTCGGCCGCCTTGCCGCCCGCGGACACGAGCCAGAGGCCGAGCGCCGCCGCGGCCAGCGTCACGGTGCCGATGATCGTCTCGAAATCCTGGCGCGAAATCTTGCGCATCAGCGCGGGCGCGGCCGGCTCAGGACGGGCGCCACGGCTCGTAGTCGCCGGTGGCCTTCGCGCGCCGGCCGCCCTCGTATTCGCTGCCCGGCGGATGATAGGCGGCGGGCGTGCCGGTGAGATTGGCGCGATGTTCCTTCTGCCACGGCTTCACGGGCCGTTTCGCCTCGGTCGGCGGCTTGTCGACGGTGCGGTGCAGCCACGCGTGCCACTCGGGCGGAACCTTCGAGGCCTCGGCCTTGCCCTTGTACATGACCCAGCGCCCGCGCGGCCGATCCTTGGGCTC
>CAZUYG010000640.1:0-2898 GCA_964624265.1 uncultured Candidatus Odyssella sp. | reverse complement strand
CGTTCGCGCCGAAATGATCGGCGCCGGCGATTTCCAGCGTTTCGTTGCGCACGCCGGCGGCGTCGAGAGCCGCCACGAACGCCTTGGCCTGAACGACGAGGCGGGGAAAGTCGCGCGTGCCCCAGGCGACGAAGCAAGGCGGCGAATCCGGCCGAACGTGCGTGACCGGGCTTGCGGCGGCATCGTCGTCCGCGCGGCTCAGCAGCACGTCGTAGATGCGGCGCTCCGCGCTGCCGGCGGCCGCATCGCGCTTGCGGATGTCGTATGAACCGGAGACGCCGAGAAATCCGCGAATGGCGTTCCGCTGCAGCCCGGCGGCGCGCTGCGCCTCGCGGTCGAGCGCCACCAGCGCCGCCAGATGCCCGCCGGCGGAATGTCCGCCCACGAACAGGCGCCCGGGATCGCCGCCATGCGCGGCGATGTTCCGGGCAACCCAGGCGGTGGCGTTCATGCAGTCCTGGAGCATCGCGGGATAGCGCGTCGCCGGCGCGAGCCGGTAATTCGCCGCGACGAAGATCGCCGGCAGCGCCAGGAGCGGCGGGGCCATGAATCCCATCCACTCTTTCGTGCCGCTGGTCCACGCGCCGCCATGGAAGAAGACGAGTACGGGCAGCGGCGCCGTGCCGGCATTGCGCGGCAGGTAGACGTCGAGCTTCTGCCAGTAATCCTCGCCGTAGCGGCAGTCGATCAGCACGCGCTCGCGGGCTTGCACGTTGCGCGTCGCCGCCATGCAGCGTTCGGCATAGCCGACGGCCTCGGCGTGGACGGGCGGCGGCAGCGGCGGGAGGTCGTCGAAGCTCATGTCAGGCCACCGTGCCCGTGGGAACGTGAAACGCCGTTCGCAGCCGCTGCTCCATCGCCCATTTCGACTTGCCGAGCCACGACAGGGTCAACGAACGGAGCAGGGGCGGCAGGGTCGTCACTTTGCTATACATCGCCGAGATCCGCTGCGTGTGTTCGGTCAAAGGGCGCTCGCGCCGCTCCCAATCGGACAACGCGGTTTCGATCGGAACCGGCTGTTCGAGGGCCACGGCCAGGGCCAGCGCATTCATCAGGCTGCAGCCGCCGCCCTGGCCGAGGTTGGGCGCCTGCGCGTGCGCGGCATCGCCGACGATCGCGACCCGTCCGCTGCTCCAGCGCCTGAGCGTCACGGTCTCGAACAGATCCCAGCGCCCGCCATCGCCGATCCGCTCGATCAGCGATGCGAGGTGCGGAAACGACCGCGTCCAGGCTGCCTTGTCGAGCGGCACGCGCCGGCCCTCGTCGTCGCGCTCGAGCGTGGTCAGCGCCAGGTAGAGTTCGCCCGCGCTGCACGGCGTGTAGAGAATGCGGCGGACGCCGGACCAGTATTCCGCGTATTTCTGACCGTCGTCGGACAGCCGTTCGGCCTCGGTGCGCGGAATCATGATGCGGAAGGCGCCGTCGGCGTGCCGCCGGCGCGATTGCAGCAGGCCGAGCGAATCGCGGATTTTCGAATTGATTCCGTCGGCCGCCACGACGAGATCCGCTTTCCGCCGCGTGCCGTCCTTGAGGATGATTTCGCCGTCCGGAGTCGCGGCCACCGCCTCTTCGCCGAACACGATGTCCACGCCGAGCGCCCGCGCGCGATCGTGAAGCGCGCCGAGCAGCTGCAGGCGCGCGATCGAGACGACGCGGCGGCCGGGCTCGGTGCTCCAGCGCGCGACGGCGACGACGCGGTTCGCGTCGTTGCGCGTCTCGCGCATCCGGCCGCGATGGCAGCCGGCCACCGCCGCATCGTGCGCGCCGAGCGCGGTCAGCACGCGCAGCCCGTTCTCCCAAATGTAGATGCCGGCGCCTTCGGGCCGCAAAGCGCTGCTGCGCTCGTAAACCCGCACGCTCCAGTTTCGCTGCGCAAGGGCAATCGCGGCCGTCAGGCCCGCGATCCCTCCGCCCGCAATTTCGGCGTGCCGTCGCGACACGCTCATCACGATGCCCTCATGTCAATTGACCGCGGGTGCTGGTGGGAACGCCTCCGTGCCCGTCGGCACGTGCAGCGCCGTCCGGAGATATTGCCGCCGGAGCCATTTCGAACGCGAGGTCGTCCAGAACGCGGCGGAGCGCAAAGCATCGGGCCAAACGGTGAGCGCGCTGTAGAAGGATGACAGGCGCTGCGTGTGGTCGGTCAACGGCCGCTCCTGCCGCTCCCAGGCATCGAGGCCCGCGGCGATGTCGGCGTGGCGCTCGAGCACCACGGCGAGACCGAGCGCGTTCATCATCGCGCAGGCGCCGCCCTGGCCGAGATTGGGCGCCATCGCGTGCGCGGCGTCGCCGATGACGGCCACGCGCCCGGTGGACCATCGCTTCATCTTGATGACGACGAAACGGTCCCAGCGCGCCTCGCCGTCGAGGCGATCGATGAGCGCGCCGAGCGTCGGGAACGATCTCGTCCACAAGGCCTTGTCGATCGGCAGGCGCTTGGCGGCTTCGTCGCGGTCGAGAGTCGTCAGCGCAACGTAGAGCTCGGTGTCGCTGCACGGCGCGATCAGGATGCGGCGGTGGCCGGACCAGTATTCGATGTTCTTGTGCGCGTCCGGGTGGGCGAGCTCGTCGGACCGCCGCGGCACCACGATGCGAATGGCGCCGTCGGCCAGCCATTTGCGAGACCAGGAGATGCCCAGCATGTCGCGCAGCCGGGATCCGGCGCCGTCGGCAACGATGACCAGATCGGCTTTGGCGGAGCCACCGCCTTCGAGCGCGATCGTACCGTCGGCGCCGACCGCGCTCACGGTGGAACCGGTCGCGATTTCGGCGCCGAGGCGGCGGGCGGCGCCGGCGAGCGCGGCGACCACCTGCTCGCGCGTGATCTCGTACATCGTCGTGGCATACGCGATGTGGGACGTCGTGCGGCCCTGCGCGTCTCGCGTTTCGCGCTCGTAG
>CAZUYG010000639.1:0-2899 GCA_964624265.1 uncultured Candidatus Odyssella sp. | reverse complement strand
CCGGCGCGGCGCCAGTTGTTCGGCAGTTTTCGGGGCGCGGAGCATGGGGGGCTCGGCGCCTAACCTAAACGCGACCGCGCCGCCGTGATGGCGACGATGGACGAGCAGTTCGCGCAGTTTCCGATCCTGCGCGAGCGCAGGACCCAGTCGGCCCAGACGCTCAGCGGCGGCGAGCAGCAGATGCTGGCGATCGCGCGGGCGATGATGTCGCGGCCGCGCCTGATGCTGCTCGACGAGCCTTCGCTCGGGCTCGCGCCGCTGATGGTCAATCGGATTTTCGAGCAGATCACGGCTCTGCGCAAAGCCGGCGGCACGATTCTCGTGGTCGAGCAGAACGCGCGCGCCGCGCTCGCGATCGCCGATCGCGGCTACGTGCTCGAGAACGGCAAGATCACCGCGCAGGGCGAGGCGTCCGCGCTGCTGGACAATTCCGTGGTGCTGGACGCCTATCTGGGCGGCTCCGGCGGCAGCGTGCGGGGCATGGAGCAGCGCATTAGGGCGCGGCGCCGGGAGATCATGGCATCGATGGAGCGCAACGCATGAAAGCCGCCGTCGCCGGCGAGAACGGCCTCGAAATCCGCGATGTGCCGCGGCCGCAGCCCGGCGCCAATCAGGTACTGGTCGCGGTTCGCGCCGCGGGACTCAACCGCGCGGACCTGAATGCGGCGAAGGGCGCCGGCGTCGCCACCCGCGATTCGCTCGGCAAGCCGATCGGGCTCGAATGGGCCGGCGTCGTCGCCGAAACCGGTCCCGGCGTGGACGGACTTCAGCCGGGCGACCGCGTGATGTGCTCCGGCTCCGGCGGCTACGCCGAATATGCGGTGTGCGACGCGGCGCGGGCGATGCCGATCCCGAGCGCGACGATGAGTTTCGAGAGCGCCGCCGTGCTGCCGCTCGCGCTGCTCACGATGCACGACGCGATCGCGACCAATGGCCGGCTCAAGGCGGGCGAAGCCGTGCTGATCCAGGGCGCGAGCTCCGGCGTAGGTCTGATGGGGCTGCAGATCGCGCGCCATATGGGCGCGAGTGTCGTGATCGGCAGCTCGACGAACGAGGCGCGGCGCGCGAGGCTCAAGGATTTCGGCGCCGGCGTCGTCGTCGATACGCGCGGTGCCAAGTGGGCGGATGCGGTGCTGGCCGCCACCGGCGGGCAGGGGGTCCACCTCATCGTCGACATGATCTCCGGTCCGGCGATCGAGCAGAGCATGAAAGCCGCGCGCCTGCTTGGCCGCATCGTCAATGTTGGCCGGCTCGGCGGGACGCACGCGGATTTCAATTTCGATCTCCATGCGCTCAAGCGCCTCGACTACATCGGCGTCACGTTCCGCACCCGCACGCCGGCGGAGGTGGCGGAGATCGTGCGCCGGATGCGCGCCGATCTGTGGGACGCCGTCGCCGCAGGCAAGCTCTCGCTGCCGGTCGACAGCCGCTTCCCGCTCGACCAGGCCGCGGCGGCCCATGCCCGCATGCGCGCGAACGAGCATTTCGGAAAGATCGTCCTGACGGTGTGAACCGCGTTCTACGCGAAGGGAGAGTGAGCCATGGCCACTGCCGAACACGCTGCCCCGCCCAAACTGTTGCCGCGCCTGCCGCAGCGCCTCCACCATTATGCGATCGTGATCAAGGACCAGGAGGCCAACCGGAAATTCTTCGAGGAGATCCTCGGCATTCCGCTGGTCGCGACCTGGTGCGAGCGCGCATTCCATCCCGACCTCAAGCGCGACATCGACTATTGCCATACCTTCTATGGTCTGGCCGACGGCGGAGCGCTCGCCTTCTTCCAATACGCCGAGCCCGGGGTGTACGAGCAATTGAAGCCCACGCGGCTCGAGAACGGGCAGCACATCGCGTTCAAGACCGACCGGCCGACGTTCGATGACCTCTGCCGCCGGCTGGAAGCGGCCGGGCTGTCATACCGCCGGGTCGATCACGGCTATTGCCTCTCGATCTACGTGCACAGCCCCGACAAGCTGCGCCTCGAATTCACGGTCGATTGCGACAACGCGGACGAAATCGCCGCGCTGCGTCGCAACGATGCGCATGCTGAACTGCAGCGTTGGCTGGCCGGCGATCACCGGATCAACAACGACCTTCGCTATCACGCCAAGTAGGCGCGCGCCGCTTACGCCGCCGGCGAAATCCGTGCGCCGAGCGAGATCAGCTTCGCGTCGCTGAATTTCGGCCCGGCGATCTGAAGCCCCACGGGCAGGCCGGCGCGCGTCGTGCCGCAGAAAGCGCTGGCCGCCGGCATGTGCACGAGATTGAACGGGCAGGCGAAGGCAAGCAGATTGCGGCCCGCCGGCGAATCGAATTCGCCGTCGGGGTAGAACGTTCCGAGCGGCGGCGCCACGATCGGCGAGGCGGGCGAAACGATCGCGTCGAAGCGCCGGAACAGCGCCAGCAGCATGTCGCCGAGCCGGTTGCGCCCGTCGTACATGCGCTGCACGTCGGCGACGCCGACGCGCTCGGCGAAATCGAGCACGCTGTGCACCGCGCGCGGAAAGCGGGACATCGCCGCCGGATCGGTCGATTTGCGCATCGCGGCGAGGCGCATCGCGGCCTGGATCATGTAGATCTCGAACGCATCGAAGCCGACGTCGCCGATCTCCTCGACGACGCACCCGGCGGCCTTCAACTGCGCGACGCCGCGCTCCACCGCGGCTGCGACTTCGGGCTCGACCTTGGCGAATCCGAAGTCGCGGCTGTAAGCGATCCGCAGGCCTTTCACCGGCGCGCCGGCCGCGGCGGCGTAGTCAACGCCGTCGGGCGGCAATTCCATCCAGTCGCGGCCGTCGGGCCGCGCGATCACGTTCATCATCAGCCCGGCATCGGCGGCGGTACGCGCGATGGGGCCCGCCACCGTGCGGTCGGTCTGGCCCGGCCAGTAGGGCACGCGGCC
>CAZUYG010000638.1:0-2901 GCA_964624265.1 uncultured Candidatus Odyssella sp. | reverse complement strand
AATCGAAAGCGCCTGTGGCGAAGACTCCTGCTTCGTGGCCTTCGTGTCTTCGTGGCGAACCTTTCTTATTTCCGCGCGCCGCGGCGGGTGCTGGAGGGGAGTTCGCCGAAGCGCGCTTTGTAGTCGCGCGCGAAATGGCCGAGGTGGGTGAAGCTCCAGGCGTGCGCGATCGCGGTGACGGAGCGGCGCGGTCCGGCGGCAGCCAGGTCTTGCCGGGCCTGATCGAGCCGCACGCCTTTCAAATAGGCCATCGGCCCGGTGCCGCGGAAATCGTGGAAGCCCTTGAACAGCGTGCGCGCGCTGACGCCGGAGACGGCGATGATGTCCTTGAGCCGCAGCGTCTCGGCGGCGTGCAGGCGCATGTATTCCTCGGCGCGGCGGACATAGTAGGGCGCGGCGCGCGACGCGGGGCGGGCGAGCGCGTCGGCATAATTGTTCGGTACCTGGCGCAGCAGCGTGTTGAGAAACAGGGCCTCGGCGGCGCTCTCGCCCAAACGCGACGACACGGCCGAGCGATCCTCGTCGAGATCGCGATAGATGAAATCGACGAGGCGCACGAGGCCGTCGGCGGCAGCCAGCGGCGTTGGCTCGCGCTCGAACTCGACCGGACGCGTCAGCGCGCGGCCGAGATGCGCGGCGACGGTGCTCTCCACGGCGGCGCGGTCGATCTTGATCACCAGCTGCGTGCAATCCTGCCGCCAGTGCAGGCTGATCGGCTCGACGGTGTTGACGACGCCGAGCGTGCCGGGCACGAGCTTCATCGCCGAAAGCCCCTGCGTGACGTGGCAGGCGCCGGCCACGGGCAGCAAGAACAGATAGAAGCGCTTCATCGGCGCCGAGGAGATGATGACCTCGGGCTTGTAGCGGATGAAGTAGCAGGCGAGCGATCCGAGCCTAAGGTGATGGAGCAGGGCGCGGAACTGCCCCTTGCCCGGCACCGTCTCGAGCTTGTGCGGCGCGAACAGCTTCACCGCCTCGGCATGCGCCGCCTTGGGGTCGGACGATTCGACCAGGCGGAACTTGGCGAGCGGCAGCGGATTCGCGGGATCGCGGTAATAGGCGGGATCGGTGAGGAGCACGGTCGGAGCCGGATTGCGGCGGACAGAGGCCCTCACTTCGCCATCACGTTCGCGTCGCCGTCAAGGAAGTGAAATGAACAGGGAGCCGGGGAGAAGAAAGAAGAGAAGATCTGCCACCAGGGCCCCAAGGCGCGAAGAAGGAAGAAGAGGAAGGGTTGCGCGCGAAGTCGCGCGCGAAGGAAGAAATATGCGACCTGCTTTCTTCGCGCCGTCTTTGCGGCGCATCACCTGCCTTCTTCTTCGTGTCTTCGTGCCTTCGTGGTGATTCTTTCTTCTCCCCGGCTCCCCGGCTCCCTGTTCCCTTTCTCTTTCCTTTCCCCTTCACCCGATCCCGTACTTCCCCGGCGCGATGATGCCGTTGGGGTCGAGGGCTTTCTTGATCGCGTTGCAGGCGTTGCGGAACGCCGGCGTCAGCTTCGCCATGTGGTATTCGTAGTAGTCGGTCGGCGCGCGGCCGACCGAGACGCCTTCGGCCGCGAACGCGTCGGCGAGCTGCTTGTAGGTGAGATCGGCGCGGAGCCGCTCGTCCTCGCTTTCGCGGTTGAACGAGATCACGTGCAGGCCGCGCGCGAAGCGGCCGCCGCACACGTTCATGATCGTGTAATCGAGGCCGTTCTTCTCGTAGATCGCGCGCGCCACCTTGTGGAACTTCTGCGCGACCTTGCCGACCATCGGCGTGCCCGGCGGGCACCAGGAATTGCCGCCGCCCGGCCGCCATTTCAGCAGGCCGAGCTCGCCATGCGTCGGGATGCCCGAGAAGCTGTCGATCGCGGTCTTGAGCGGCAGCATCCCGAGCGCTTCCTCGTGCGGGATGTATTTCGCCTTGCCCGACTGCATGAAGACCTGCTTCACGCGGGCGATCTGCGGCTCCATCGCTTCCATCGACGGGCCGTAGAAGGCGCCCGACACGGTCCACGCGCCGACGCCGTGCTTCTGCTGGAGCGCCTTACGCTGCGCGTCGCCGATGCTCGCCTTGCCACCGGTCTTGGCATAGTCCGGGTAAACGTCCTCGTTGCCGATGAGATAGAGGTCGTTGGCGACGCGCAGCAGGGTCGGCACGAAATTCGCGAGCTTCAGCGGGCGGCAGAGATCGATGATCTGCTCGAGATCGTCGTCGTCCGGGAACGCGAAGTGGAACGAGCGCACGGCCGGCGGCTTCGGCATCAGCCAGATGCCGAGGCGCGTGACGATGCCGTAGTTCGACTGCGCGAACAGGCCGTCGAGAATCGGGCCGAAGCTGTATTTCGAGACGTGCCAGTTCGGCGCAGCGGGGTGATCGATGGCGCCGTCGCCGGTGCGGATCACCTCGCCGTTGCCGAGCACGATCTCCATGCCGCAGCTGAAGCCGAAATGATCGAACATCGGCCCGTAGCCGGCGCCCTTGTCGAGCGCGTTGCCGATCATGCCGCCCTGCGGCGGGCCCGAGGTCGTCGAGATGATGTAGCGCCCGCCGCGGCGGATCAGCTCGTCGGCCATCATCTGGAACGAGACTCCGGGCTCGACCGCGGCGTAGCCGAGCACCTCGTCGATCTCGAGGATGCGGTTCATGCGCTTGCCGAGATCGACGACGACCTGGCCCGGCGCCACCGGCGCGCGCGTGCCGAGGCCCATGTTGTTGCCGGTGCTGATCGGGAAGATCGGCACCTTGTGCGCGTTGGCCGCACGCACGACCGCCTGCACCTCGGCCGTCGAGCCCGGATAAAGCACGGCGCCCGGCCGCCGGTCCGCCGCCGGCAAGGTGTGCTCGCCGTAACGCCTGATCGTCTCCTCGACGAGCGCAACGTTCTCGGCGCCGAGCGCGCGCTCGCAGTCTTTGAGGAAG
>CAZUYG010000637.1:0-2905 GCA_964624265.1 uncultured Candidatus Odyssella sp. | reverse complement strand
GGCCGAGCCAGCCGGCCTCGACGTATTTCACCAGCAGCGGGCACGGGCGGTACTTGCTGTCGGCGAGGCCGTCGTAGAGCACCTGCATGACCGAGAGGCAGGTGTCGAGCCCGATGAAATCGGCGAGCTCGAGCGGGCCCATCGGATGGTGGGCGCCGAGCTTCATCGCCGTGTCGATCGCCTCCACCGTGCCGACGCCCTCGTAGAGCGTGTAGACGGCTTCGTTGATCATCGGCAGCAGGATGCGGTTGACGATGAAGGCCGGGAAATCCTCGGCCATGGCCACGGTCTTGCCGAGGCGCTGGCTCATCGTCTTCACGGTCTGGAACGTCGGCTCGTCGGTGGCGAGGCCGCGGATCAGCTCGATCAGCTCCATCATCGGCACCGGATTCATGAAGTGCATGCCGATGAACTTCTCGGGCCGCTCGGTGGCCGCCGCGAGGCGCGTGATCGAGATCGACGAGGTGTTGCTGGCGATGATCGCGTTCTTCTTGAGCAGGCCGGCGAGGCTCTTCAGGATCTCGCGCTTGACCTGCTCGTTCTCGGTGGCGGCCTCGATGACGATGTCGCAATCCTTGAGATCGGCGACGCTGGTGCTCGTCTTGATGCGGCCCACCGCCGTGTCGCGCTCCTGCTCGGAGAGCACCGCGCGCTTCACCTGGCGGTCCATGTTGCGGTTGATCGTGTCGAGCGCCTTCTGGAGCGCTTCGGGCTTCAAGTCGTTGAGCACGACGTCGTAGCCGGCGAGCGCGCAGACATGCGCGATGCCGTTGCCCATCTGGCCGGCGCCGATCACGCCGACGCGGCGGATGTCGACGATGGCGGAAGTTTCGGCACTCATCTGATTTCCATCCATTGCTACATCCTGTCCGGCGCCGCGCGCCGCCGCCTCATTTGCGGATTTCGACCTTGCCGAGCTCGTCGGCGAATTCGGGCACGGCCTTGAAGAGATCGGCGACGAGGCCGTAATCGGCGACCTGGAAGATCGGCGCCTCTTCGTCCTTGTTGATCGCGACGATGACCTTGCTGTCCTTCATGCCGGCGAGGTGCTGGATCGCGCCCGAGATGCCGACGGCGACGTAGAGCTCCGGCGCCACGACCTTGCCGGTCTGGCCCACCTGGTAGTCGTTCGGCACGAAGCCGGCATCGACCGCGGCGCGCGAGGCGCCGACGGCGGCGCCGAGCTTGTCGGCCACCGCCTCGAGCAGCTTGAAATTGTCGCCCGACTGCATGCCGCGCCCGCCCGAGACGACGATGCGCGCGGCGGTTAGCTCGGGCCGCTCCGATTTCGTGAGTTCCGAGCCGACATAGCTCGACAGGCCCGGATCGGCCGCCGCGCCCACGCTTTCGATCGCGGCGCTGCCGCCGCTGGCGGCCGCCGCGTCGAACGCGGTCTGGCGCACGGTGATGATCTTCTTCGCGTCCTTGCTCTGCACGGTCGCCATCGCGTTGCCGGCATAGATCGGGCGCACGAACGTATCCGGCGATTCGACGCCGGCGATGTCGGAGAGCTGCGCCACGTCGAGCAGCGCCGCGGCGCGCGGCATCACGTTCTTGCCGACCGTCGTAGCCGGGGCGAGGATGTGGGAGTAGTTCGGCGCGAGCGACACGATCAGCGCGGCGAGCGGCTCGGCCAGCGCATGCTCCAGCGCCGGCGCCTCGGCGAGCAGAACCTTTTTCACGCCGGCAACCTTCGCCGCCGCTTCGGCCACCGCGCGGCAGCCCTGGCCGGCGACGAGAATCGCCACGTCGGCGTCGATCTTCGCGGCCGCCGTAACGGCGTGGAGCGTCGCCGATTTCAGCGCCTTGTTGTCGTGCTCCGCGAGGACCAGTACCGCCACGTTGCCGTTCTCCTCAGATCACTTTCGCTTCGTTCTTGAGCTTCTCGACGAGCTCCTGGACGGTCTTCACCTTCACGCCGCCCTGGCGCTTCGCGGGCTCGACGACCTTGAGCGTGACGAGGCGCGGCGCCGGATCGACGCCCAGCGCATCGGGCTTCAGCTGCTCGATCGGCTTCTTCTTCGCCTTCATGATGTTCGGCAGCGAGGCGTAGCGCGGCTCGTTGAGCCGCAGATCGGTCGTCACCACCGCCGGCAACTTGATCTTGATCGTCTCGAGGCCGCCATCGACCTCGCGCGTGACCTTGAGGCCGCCGTCTTCGACCGCGACCTTCGAGGCGAAGGTGGCCTGCGGCACGCCCATCAGGGCCGCGAGCATCTGGCCGGTCTGGTTCGAATCGTCGTCGATCGCCTGCTTGCCGAGGATGACGAGATCGGGCTTTTCCTTGTCGGCGATCGCCTTCAGGAGCTTCGCCACGGCCAGCGGCTGCAATTCGCCGTCGTGCAGCACGTGGATGCCGCGGTCGGCGCCCATCGCCAGCGCGGTGCGGATGGTTTCCTGGCACTGCGCCGGGCCCATCGAGACGGCGACGATTTCCTTGGCCTTGCCCTGCTCCTTCAGGCGGACCGCCTCTTCCACGGCGATCTCGTCGAAGGGGTTCATCGACATCTTCACGTTGGCGGTTTCGACGCCGGAGCCGTCGGCCTTGACGCGCACCTTCACGTTGTAATCGACGACGCGCTTGACGGCGACCAAGAGCTTCATTGGTTAACGCTGCGTGGTGGAGAGGAGATGACAAACCGGCCGCCGGCGTCGCGGGAGACCCGCTCCCCAGCCGCCGATCAGGCCCAAAGGGCTTTCTTTCGCAGCGCACAATAGAAAGCCGGGGCCTGTGAGTCAATTGGATGACGGCGCTGTTGCATCTGCGTAAGGCGCAATGCCCATGCGGCAGGCGCGCCCCGGCGCCGCAGCAGGCAGAACGGCCCGGCCTGGCGCGAGGCGCTTTTGCACGGCTGCGGCTGTTGAGCCGATGCGGCGCAGGTGCTGTAATGCGGCTTCCGGCCTC
>CAZUYG010000636.1:0-2908 GCA_964624265.1 uncultured Candidatus Odyssella sp. | reverse complement strand
GTCGCCGAGCCGGTGCGGCGCGAGTTCGCGCCCGGTATGACGGCCCATCTCTGGGGCTACAACGGGCAATCGCCCGGCCCCACGATCGAATGCGTGGAGGGCGACAAGGTCCGCATCTTCGTCACCAACAGGCTGCCCGAGCACACCACGGTGCACTGGCACGGCATCCTGCTGCCCTCGGGCATGGACGGCGTGGGCGGCCTCACGCAGCCGCACATCAAGCCCGGCAAGACCTTCGTCTACGAATTCGAGATGAAGAAAAGCGGGACCTTCATGTACCACCCGCATGCCGACGAAATGGTGCAGATGGCGATGGGCATGATGGGCTTCCTCGTCGTGCATCCGCGCGATCCCAAGCAGCATCGGGTCGATCGCGACTTCGTCTTCCTGATGAGCGCCTACGACATAGATCCCGGCAGCTACGTGCCGAAGGTCAACACGATGACCGATTTCAATCTCTGGACCTGGAACACCCGCGTGTTTCCGGGAATCGATCCGCTCGTCGCCGCGAAGGGCGACCGCGTGCGCATCCGCGTCGGCAATCTCACGATGACGAATCATCCGATCCACCTGCACGGATACGATTTCCGGGTGACGTGCACCGACGGCGGCTGGGTGCCCGAGGCCGCGCAGTGGCCCGAGGTCACCGTCGACGTCGCCGTCGGCCAGATGCGCGCGTTCGAGTTCACCGCCGATGCGCCGGGCGACTGGGCCATGCACTGCCACAAGTCGCATCACACGATGAATGCGATGGGGCACCAGGTGAAAACCTACATCGGCGTGCAGAAGCGCGATCTCGCCAGGGCCATCCGGCGCATGGTGCCGGACTACATGCCGATGGGCTCGGCCGGCATGGCCGAGATGGGCGAGATGGAAATGCCGATGCCCGACAACACGCTGCCGATGATGACCGGCTTCGCGCAATTCGGCCCCGTCGAGATGGGCGGCATGTTCTCGGTGCTGAAAGTGCGCGAGGGCCTGGCTGCCAACGACTACAAGGATCCGGGCTGGTTCAAGCATCCGCCGGGCACCGTGGCGTTCGAATACCAGGGGCCGGTCGAACCGCCGCGGCGTCGGGTGGAAAAGCCGCCGCAGCCGGGCAAGGGCGTCGAGATCAAGGTCGTCAAGCCCGGCGCCAAAGGCAGCCACAAGCATCACTGAACCGATGGAGCATGGTCGATGAAACTCCGGAAAATCCTGGCGCCCATGGCGGCCGCGGCGCTGCTGGCCGCAAACGCGGCGCTCGCCGACAAGGCCGGGGCGCCCCACAGCCACCATTCGGCCGGACAGCCCGGCGACCCGAAGAAGCCCGCGCGCACCGTGGAAGTCGTCATGCGCGAGGCCGACGGAAAGATGATGTTCGTTCCGAACCGGGTCGAGGTGCGGCGCGGCGAGCAGATCCGCTTCGTCATCCGCAATGCCGGAGCGCTGGAGCACGAATTCGTGCTCGCGACGAAGGCGGAAAACCGCAAGCACGCCGAGGAGATGCGCAAGAACCCCGACATGGAGCATGACGACCCGAACATGGCGCGGGTCGCTTCCAGCAAATCCGGGGAAATCGTGTGGCGCTTCACGAAGCGCGGCACGTTCGAATTCGGCTGCCTCATCCCCGGCCATTACGAAGCCGGCATGTTCGGCACCGTCGTCGTCAAGTGAGCGGCAACATCGAAACGAAAGGGAGTGTCCGCATGAAGACCAGAACGATCGCCGCCGCCATCGCCCTCTCTCTGTTCGCCGTGCCGGCGTCGGCACAGGGCGCGCTCGTCGATGGCCAGGTCCAGAAAATCGACGCCGCGCAGGGCAAGGTGACGCTCCGGCACGGGCCGATCAAGAAACTCGACATGGACTCGATGACGATGGTGTTCCGCGTTCGGGAGCCGGCGCAGCTTCAGGGCCTCAAGCCCGGAGACAAGGTGAAATTCGACGCCGACCGCGTGAACGGCCAGATCACCATCCTCAGGATTGAAAAGGCGAAATAGGCGGCGCCCTCACGGAGCGCGGGCCGGCATCGCGGCGTCTTCGCGCCGTCCGGCATAGGGCACCGATTGCCGGTATTCGGGCGCCGCTTCCGCCACGTCGTAGCCGAAGGCCGCAAGGTCGCGGCCGACGAGCAGGCTCGTGCGCCGGTTGCTCTCCGCGTAGTAGCCGGCGACGCGCAACGCGATGATGCGCTGCCAGCGGCGCTCGACCGCGCGGTTGAGCCAGTTCGGCGACAGCGGGTTCAGCACGTGGCGGAACGCCCAGTTCTGCACGTAGCGCAGGCGGATGTCGGGGCAGAGCCAGCTATAGCCGTTCTGCACGACGCGATCGGCGAAGGGGTTCAGGTAGCGCTTCATCGCCACGGCGAAGGCGGGCCAGGACTTTTTCGGCCGCGCATCGAATGCGATATCGCCGAGCGATCGCGCGCCGGCATGCCGCAGGATCGCGCCGGCGAAGGCGGCGCCATCCTCGACGAGAAGCTCGTAAGGCAGCACCAGGACGCGATCGGGGCCGAACAGGCGGTGGTAATAGGCGATCAACCGGTCGTAGCGGTAGTAGTCGAGATGGAAGAACGGCATGGCGCGCGCCGGGCGCGGCGCGTCGAGATAGTGCCGCAGGCTCACGAGACCGTTTCCGCGCACATACATCTGATACGACGACCGGATGATGTCGCGCTGCTCGCGGATCACGATGAGGATGTTCGCGTCGGGAAACACGAGCCGGATGCGATCGGCCATCTCTTTGCCCTGATAGCCGCCGGAGGCGTCTTCGCCGCTCAAGGATTCCGACGTGATGACCGGAATCCGCCCGTCCTCCAGCAACCGGTCGACCACCGGGCGCAGCGCGGCGCGCGTCGCCTCCGCGTCGAAAGCGAGCGGATACGGCTCGATCAGGGCGCGGTTCAGCATCGTCTTGCGGTCGAACGGCA
>CAZUYG010000635.1:0-2923 GCA_964624265.1 uncultured Candidatus Odyssella sp. | reverse complement strand
ATGTTCGCGCGCAAATCGGCCGATGTCTTCGCGGCGCAGATCCGCGCGCTGCTCGCGCGGCCCGACGCGGCGGCGCTGCTCGCCGCCGTCCGGTGTCCGGCGCTCGTCTTGTGCGGACGGGAAGACAGCTGGGCCCCGGCGGCGCGGCACGAAGAGATGGCGGCGATGATTGCCGGCAGCGAGCTGGCGATCGTCGAACGGTGCGGACACATGGCGCCGATGGAGCGGCCGGGCGAAGTGGCCGCCGCGCTCGCGCGCTGGCACGCCCGCATCGGCGCGCGCCGCGCCGCCGCGGCCTGAGAGAAAACGGGAGAAGCAAATGGCGCCCGCGTTCAAGACGATCGCCGTCATCGGCTTCGGCGAGGCCGGCGGAATTCTCGGCGCCGAATTGGCCAAGCAGGGCCGGACCGTCCGCACCTACGATATCCTCCTCGACGATGCCGCGGCCCGCGAGGCGCTGCGGCGCAAGGCGGCGGCGGCCGGCGTCGCGGCGGCGGACTCGCATGCGGCGGCGGTCGCGGGCGCCGATCTCGTGATCTCGGCCGTCACGGCGGCTTCGGCGGTCGAGGCTGCAACGACGTTTGCGCGACATGCCCGGCCGGGCCAGGTGTTCCTCGACATCAACTCGATCTCGCCCGAAGCGAAGCGCGCCAATGCGCGCGCGGTCGAAGTCGGCGGCGCCGACTACGTCGAAGCCGCGGTCATGGCCGCGGTGCCGCCGAAGCGCCTCAAGGTGCCGATGCTGCTGGGCGGTACGCGCGCGAAGGACGTTTCCGCCGCACTCAATGCGATGGGCTTCTCGACCGAGGCGGTTGCCGACCGCGTCGGGGTCGCGTCGGCGATCAAGATGTGCCGCAGCGTGATGATCAAGGGGCTCGAGGCGCTCACGGTCGAGTGCCTGATGGGCGCGCGGCGCTACGGCGCCGAAAAGGACGTGCTTGCCTCGCTCGCCGGCACGTTCCCGGGCATGGGCTGGGACAAGGAGCTGCCGAATTACCTGATCAGCCGCGTCGCCGAGCATGGGCGCCGCCGCGCCGCCGAGATGCGCGAAGTCGCGCAGACGATGATCGACGGCGGCATCGAACCGCGCATGGCCGCGCCCACGTCGGAACTGCACGACTGGTTCGTCGACGCGCTCGCCGCCGCCGGCGCGGCGTGGAAGGCCGACGCCGCGTTCGATTGGCGCGAAGCGGTGGATGCGCTGCTGAGAAATGCGGATGCCGCCACACAGGTCCTCCCCCGCGCAGCGGGGGAGGGTAGGGAGGGGGTCGGCGAGCGGGCGGCGCGATCGACGTGAGTACGATGCGTCTGCGCCGATAGGCGCGGCAACCGCTACGCCGGCGTAGCGACCCCCATCCCACCTTCCCCCGCAAGCGAGGGAAGACTTATCTCCACAGCCGCTTCGATGCGATCCTGGCGCCGTCGGCAAGCGCGGCCAGCTTCTTGTAGCTGATCTCGGGGTCCATCTTGCCGAAGCCGGCGAAGGTGCCGAAGCCGCAATCGGTCCCGGCGATCACGCGCTCGCGTCCGACGATGCCGGCATAGCATTCGATGCGCTGCGCGACGAGCTCGGGGTGCTCGACGTAGTTCGACGTCGATGTGATCACGCCGGGCACCAGCACCTTGTCGTCCGGTACCTTCGCGTCGCGCCATGCCGCCCATTCGTGCTCGTGGCGCGGATTCGCCGCTTCGAACAGGATCGCCTGCGGCTTCGCCTTCAGCACGATGCCCATCACCTTCTCGACCGCGATGTCGTGGTCGTGCGGTCCCTCGTAATTGCCCCAGCAGATGTGCATGCGCAGCTTTTCCGCCGGAATGCCTTCGAGCGCATGGTTCATCGCCTCGACGTGGAATTCGGCGCGCTTCAGGAATTCCGCCTCGCCGAGGTCCTGGAAGCCGGTGTGCTTCGCCATCGCCAGATCCGGGCAATCGAGCTGCAGCAGGAAGCCGGCGTCGACGATGGCCCTGTATTCCGCACGCATTGCCGCGGCGACCGCCTCGATATAGGCCTCGTGAGTCTTGTAGTAGCGGTTGGGCTGAAACGCCGAGACGAGGCCGGGCGAGGCCGAGTTCAGGAACGCCTCGGGGACCGCCTTGCCCGCGAGCGCCGCGCGGAAATTCGCGATGTCGCGTTCGAGCGGGCTCCAATCCTTGACCGTGATCGGCGCCACGCAGGCGGCGCGCGTGAACGCCTGCACGCCGGTCACGCGCGCCATCTTCTCGCGGAACGCGGGATAGTCCACGAGGTCAAGCGCGATCTTGCGCTCGTTGTGGCCCGCGAAGCCGTTGAGGCGTTCCTGCATGTAGGTCGCGTAGCCGATCTTGCCGGTCTCGCCGTCGCTGACCACGTCGATGCCGACCGCGATCTGCCGCGTCACGACCTCGGCCACGGCCTGCTTGACCGCGGCGGCGAACTTTTCGGTGTCGTAGGTTTCGCCCTTTTCCTTCTTCATCAGGAAATCGACGACGGCGGGCGGCCGCGGCAGGCTGCCGACATGGGTGGTGAGGATGCGATCGGTGCTGCGTTTCATGGGGCGTGCCTTTATCCCGCCGTGGCGCCGCCGTCGATGGGGATGACCGCGCCGGTGATGAAGCTCGCGGCCGGCGAAGCGAGCAGCAGCGCCAGGCCCTGGATTTCGTCGGTGTGCGCGATGCGGCGCTGCGGCACGTCGCGCGCGAAGGCCTCGCGCACGGCGGGGTCGCGCAGGCGCCCGTTGCCGATGTTGGTTTCGAACGGCCCGGGCGCGATCGCGTTCACGCAGATGCCGTGCGGCGCCAGCTCGATCGCGGCATGGCGCACGAGGTTGCACACCGCGGCCTTCGTTGCCGCGTAGGCGTAGCCGGTCATCGGCTCCGAGCGCATCCCGCCGATCGAAGCGGTCACGACGATGCGGCCGTGCTTGCGCGGCTTCATCGCTTCGGC
>CAZUYG010000634.1:0-2927 GCA_964624265.1 uncultured Candidatus Odyssella sp. | reverse complement strand
GGCGCCGCCGGCTACCGGCCCGGCATGGAGGTCGACGAGGCGCTGTGGTCGCGCCTGCCGGTGCTGACGCGACGGGATCTCCAGAAGAGTCCTGCGGCGCTGCGCGCGCCGTCGTATCCGCAGGCGCATGGCGGGGCGAAGGAGCATCGCAGCTCCGGCTCGACCGGTGTGCCGATCGCGGTCCTGAAGACGGAGCTGTGCGATCTGCTGTGGGAGGCGATCACGCTGCGCGACCATGCCTGGCACCGGCGCAATCTCGCCGGCAGCCTCGCCTCGATCCGCGCCCGGCACCGCGAGACCGACGCGGCGGGCGACGGCCTTGTCTCCGCGATCTGGAACCAGGGCGTCAACGCCGTGTACCGGACCGGCCCCGGACTGCTGTTCAGCGCGATGCGGCCGCTGTCCGAGCAGATCGCGTGGCTGAAGCGCCGGCAGCCGGACTACCTGCAGGCCAATCCCACCTTCCTGCGCGAATTGCTGCGCGCGATGGAGCGCGATGGCGCGCGCCTCGAACGGCTGAAAGGCGTGATCACCTACAGCGAGCTCGTTCCGCCGGGGCTGCGCGAGGAAACGCGGCGCGTGCTGGGCGTGGAGATGCGCGATCTCTACACCTGCCGCGAGCTCGGCTATCTCGCGCTCGAGTGCCCCGATCATCCGCACTATCACGTTCAGTCGGAGCTGGTGCTGGTCGAGATTCTCGACGCGGAAGGGCGCGCGTGCCGGCCGGGCGAGATCGGCCGCGTCGTCGCCACCCCGCTGCACAATTTCGCGACTCCGCTCATCCGCTACGAGCTCGGCGATCACGCCGAGGCGGGGCCGCCCTGTCCCTGCGGGCGCGGGCTGCCCGTGCTCGCGCGGATTCTGGGCCGCAGCCGCAACATGTTTCGCCTTCCCGGCGGCGACGGAAAATGGCTCGAACTGCTGGCGCTCGAGCGGCGGCAGGAACTCCCGATCGTCCAGTATCAGCTCGCGCAGACCGGATGGGCGGAAATCGAGGCGCGGATCGTCGCCGCGCGTCCGTTCACGGCGGAGGAAGAGGCGGCGCTCCGCGCGATCGTGACGGGCCCGGTGGGCGCCGAAGGGTGCGCCGTGCGCATCGTCTATCGCGACGCGATTCCGCGGCTGCCCTCGGGAAAATACGAGGATTTCGTCTGCGAGATCCCGTGAGCGGCGTCAGACGGCGCCGGCGGCCGGCATCGGCAAGGCCTGCCGCTCGGCCGGGCTCAGATCCCGAAACTGGAATTTGGTGAAGCGCACATTGATCGCGATCGAGATGCGTTCGCCGGTTCCGTAGAACGGGTGAACCATGTGCTCGATCCAGGCGGGGAACGCCAGGAACAGACCGGCTTCGGGCACGATGTTGATCGAGCGGCCGAAATCGAAGCCGGGAAATTCGATGGCCCGCTGGCGCGGGTCGCGGAATTCGAAGATGCCGTTCAGCCGGTGGCCCTGCTCGGGTACGCCCATGTCGACGTAATAGACCATCGACCACTGCGCGCCCGGATGCGTGTGGGCCATGTTGTAATTGCCGTGCCGGTTGACGTTGGCCCAGCCTTGCGCCTCGTAGCCGATATCCACCGCCTTGTTCGGGTCGCGCAGCGCGATTCGGGCAACTTGCCGGGCGGCTTCGTCGATCCAGCCGCGCAGACCGGTGCCCTCGATCTCGGGCCAGGTGAGCAATGTCTGCTCGGAGTGCCATCCATCCGCATTGCTGCGCTTCCTGCCGGGGTCGCTGGCCTCGCGGGCCAGGATCGCCTTGCGCAGGGCCGCATTCGCTGCTTCCGCGCCCGCAATCTTGCGGGTGATTATGGGCACGGCGAACGTGTTAAGTACGCTGAATTCCTGCACGATAGTTCTCCCGAAGAGGCAAAGACTGGCCTTGCCGATGTGTTGATAGTGTTGCGCCGCAGCAAATTTTCACCGCTCGCTAATGCGCTTTCCTCTGCGTTGCCGCAGTGCAACAGGTGCCCTGTTTCTGTCCAGCAATGATATTTTTGCCCTTGTGACGGGGTTAACGCGAGGTAAATTGAAGACAGGGATCAAAGGGTAGCACGCCGCATTTCGGCGTCGGGGGCAAGGGACATGCGCAACAACCGCGAACGGTTGCTGTCGAATTCTTCTTATGCGGCGATCGGTGCCGCCTTGGCCGTGATGGCCGGTTTGCCGAGTGCGGCGCAGGCCCAGCCGACCCTGCCGGAAGGCTGCGTGCTCCTCGGCAATCAGGTCACGTGCACCGGCACGGTCGGCTCGCCCAGCGAAAACGTCGAGCTGTTTCTCGACACCGGCCAGAACCTCATCAACAACTCGACGTTCTACGGAACGGTTTACGGTTCGCCGGCGACGTTCAACACGATCACCAACAACGTCGCGCACATCGCGTCCGACGTTCAGTCGTACACGTTCGATTACATTCCGAGTGGCTCGTACAACAACGAAGCCTACGCGCTCGGCATCTATGTCGGCTCGCAGAGCCGGCTCAACAACAACGGCCTGATCAGCGCGACCGCGTCGGTGACGCTTGGCGTCGCCGGCGGCGAGTCGAGCTCCTATTTCAGCGTTTACGCTGCGGCCACCGCGATCGGCGTGGAGCGCTCCTCCAGCGCGCAGATCTACAACGACGGCGACATCACCGCCTCGGCCAGCCAGAGCGCCACGATCGCGAATTTCTACGGCGAGAACTACATCTACGCGAACACGTTCGCAGTCGGCATTCTCGGCACCGAGGGCTTCAATCTCGTCCAGAACGATGCCGGGCACACGGTCACGGGAACCGCGACGAATTCCGCGACGCTCTCGGACTTCCAAGGCGGAACCGTCATTGACGGCCCGACTGCGCAGGCCGCCGGCATCGCCGTCGGGACGGGCAGCGTCGTCGACAACCGCGGCATCGTCACGGCGACGGCCACCAGCACGCTGACCGCGTCGGA
>CAZUYG010000633.1:0-2929 GCA_964624265.1 uncultured Candidatus Odyssella sp. | reverse complement strand
GCGCGACCGCCGGCGCCAGCAGCCCGGCCCACGGCTTCGTCGCGAAGGTTTCGTGCGCGAGGCGCATGCCGTCGGGCTGGCCCGGCACGGCGATGGCCGGATAGCCGAGCATGTTGCGGTTCTCGATCACCTCGGGCCAGCCGAACAGATCGGCGCCGGTGCGGCCGGTGAGCGGATAGTCGGCGGGATCGAGCGACCGGGCGCTGATCGCGCCGAAATCGACGGTGTGCGCGCGGCGTTTCTTCGCGTCCCACACCATCATGAAGCCGATGCCGCCGCGAGCGCGAAGGCGGCGGCGATCGCGGCGTCGATCGCGTTGCCGCCGCCGGCGAGAACGGATGCGCCCACGTCGGCGGCTTTCTGGTTCTGAGCGGCGACAGCGCCGCCTTTGCTCCGCACGGGTTCCTTCGCGTAGCGGAGCTGGCGGCTCAAGTTTCCGGACATTGCGGCACTCGTTTCGTGGCGCGGGCGGGAATCGTAGCGGCCACGTCACGGCGAGTCATCCGGCCGCGCACGGTTCGAATATTTTCATGTTTTGTTCTTGACACGGCACGGGCCGCCCGCTAGATATGGCTTCGCAAACGCCACGAGTCTGCCCGCAGTGATTTCAGCTGCCGGCGCGCTCGGAGGTGTTTTTGCCTTTTCTGTGCCGGACAACCGGGGCGATCGCCCGCGGCCCGGTGCGCCCCCTCGCTGCACGACGCGGCCGCGCCGGCCTCTCTCCGAGAGGCTGGGCGCGCGACAACCGCCGGCAGCCCCCTCCCCATCCCCGCAATCGAACGGACGGAGATTCCATGTCCACGACGATCGATCGCGCCTTCGTCAAGCAGTACGAGACGGAGGTGCACGCCGCCTATCAGCGGCTCGGCTCCAAGCTCCGCAAGACCGTGCGCAACCGCGACAACGTCACGGGCGCCACGGTCGTCTTCCAGAAGGTCGGCAAAGGCACGGCCGCGACGAAATCGCGCCACGGCCAGGTGCCGGTGATGAACCTCGCGCACGACCCGATCGAGTGCGCCCTGCTCGACTACTACGCCGGCGACTGGGTCGACAAGCTCGACGAGATCAAAGGCCAGCACGACGAGCGCCGCACGATCATCGATGCCGGCGCCTATGCGCTCGGCCGCAAGACCGACGAGCTCATCGTCACCAGCCTCAACCAGTCGACGAACTACGCGCTGACCGACACCGACGGCCTCACCAAGGCGAAGATCCTCGCCGCGTTCGAGCTGCTCGGCGGCAAGGACGTGCCCGACGACGGCCAGCGCTGCGCCATCGTCGGCTGGAAGCAGTGGAGCCAGCTCCTCGACATCGAGGAGTTCGCCAATGCCGATTACGTCGGCAAGGACGAGCTGCCCTGGCAGGGCGCACAGGCCAAGAAATGGCTCGGCACGCTGTTCATGCCGTTCTCCGGCCTCACCAAGACCGGCAACGTGCGGTTCTGCCACTGGTACCACAAGACCGCGATCGGCCACGCCTCGGGCTGCAACGTGAAGTCCGACATCTCGTGGCACGGCGACCGCGCCGCCCACTTCGTCTCCAACATGATGAGCCAGGGCGCCGCCCTCATCGACGCCGACGGCGTCGTGACGATGCGCTGCCTCGAGTCGTGAGGACCTGAACCATGGCCTATCTCTCGAAGAACCTCTCCGTGCTGGCCTATGCCAACGGCTTCACGCTCTGGCACTACACCACGCCCGACACGGCGGCGGCGGTGGACACGGCCGGCTATTTCAACAGTGCTTCGGAAATGCTCCGCGTCGGCGACATGATCCTCGCCAACGTCGAGACCGAAGGCACGATGAAGGCCGGCATCTTCCTCGTGAACGCCAACAGCGCGGGCGCCGTCGATGTCGCCGACATCACCGGCGTCGGTGGGACGGATACGGACTAACGCACGCGGCGGACGGCCGGTGGATGCTCCTCAACCGCCGGCCGTCCATGCCCCGCTCGCTCGTTCGATCGGGTCATGCAGGGCATGCGTCGGTGAAGGCCGGACGCGCAACGGCCCATGAAGATCGCTATTCCTTCAAATTGCGAAACACGTCCCATGTCAGCATAGTCTTGGCGCCTTCGTCGTCCGCCGCCGCCGCCAGGCGCAGCCAATAATGTGCCTCCCGAATGCGCGCAGGCGTCAGCGGCGCTTTGTCGATCATCAGGCGCCGCGCATATCCGTATTGCGCAGGAGCCAGACCCATCTCCGCCGCGCGCCGCCAGGCATCCATGCTGCAGCGGTGATGGCCTTGGGCAAGATCGGCGTACCCGCCGTACTCCAGGTCCCTCGCCAGGATTTCCTGGTGGCGCCCCTCCTGCATCCACTGCTCGGCACTCGCAGACGGCAACTTCGCAACTCTGTGGCGGCAATCGAAGCCGGATTGCGGCCATGCCGCGTTGGGCGTGAGGGCCACGGCTCCGATCGACAGCACGAGCAGCGGAACGCAAGACAGCGGCACCGGCACGGCGACAGCCTATGATTGATAAACACCGCCGTGACTGTAATCCACCACATCTCGGAACGCCAAGCCGAAACACAGGAGACGAACGATGACGCACGACCCGAAGTACCGACACTGCCGGACGGAGGCGGAGCGAATGCGTTCGGACATCGAGCGGCTTGAACGCAACCGGGATTGGAATGCGGAGAAACTCCGCGCCACCGACAGGGAAATGGCCGAGCTGGAGCGCGCGTGGACGCGGCGGCCGGGCGAGTTCGCTCCCGAGGGCGAGCCGCGCCTGCGCTGGGCGGAATTGGATGCACGCTACAAGGAATTGCTGCGTGAACGCGACGAGCTGAACGCGCAGATCGCCAACGCGCGTTCCGATCTCCAGGCAAAGGAGCGCGAATGCTGGGCAATCGACCACGCCCGGCGCGACGATGCACCGACGCACGACGATCTTCGCCGCGCGATCGATCGAACGGAATATTGGC
>CAZUYG010000632.1:0-2949 GCA_964624265.1 uncultured Candidatus Odyssella sp. | reverse complement strand
CGACGAGCCGCTCTCCAACCTCGACGCCAAGCTGCGCGTGGCGATGCGCACCGAGATCAAGGCGCTGCACCAGCGGCTCAAGACGACGACCGTCTACGTCACGCACGACCAGATCGAGGCCATGACGATGGCCGACAAGATCGTGGTGATGCATGACGGCATCGTCGAGCAGATCGGCGAGCCGCTCGATCTCTACGACCGGCCCGCCAATCTGTTCGTGGCCGGCTTCATCGGGTCGCCGGCGATGAACTTCATGAAGGGGCGTCTCGAGAACGGGCGCTTCGTGGCCGATGGCGGCGCCGCCGTGCCGGTCGCCAACGGCACGGCGGCCAAAAGCGGCCGCGTGACGCTCGGCTTCCGGCCGGAGCACATCGCCGTGGCCGACGACGGCATCGAGACGCGCGTCGTCGTCATCGAGCCGACCGGTTCCGAGACGCAGGTCGTCGTGGACAGCGGCGGCCAGGAGATCGTGTGCGTGTTTCGCGAGCGGATCGCGGCGCAACCGGGCGAGACGCTGCGCATCCGGCCCAACCCGCAGCTCGTGCATCTGTTCGACGAGACCAGCGGGCAGCGCCTGAACTGAATCGAGGGGCGGAAACGCCCCTGGAGCGGAGGCGCGACGCCTCCGGACGACGAAGACGAAGACGAAGACGAGGACGAAGCAGACCAGAACAGGTGGGCCGGTCAGCGGCCCTCCGCACAACAAGGAGGAAGGCCTATGAAGCACGTCAATCGCCGTTCACTGCTGAAGGGAGCCGCGGCGGCCGGCGCCGTCGGCGCGATGTCGCAAGCCGGATTGCTGGAGTTCGCGAAGGCCTGGGCGCAGACCGCGCCCTGGAAGCCCGAGAAGGGCGCCAAGCTGACGCTTCTGCGCTGGAAGCGCTTCATCCAGGCGGAGGAAGACGCGTTCATGGCGCTCGTCGCCGCCTTCACGAAGGCGACCGGCGTGGCGGTGACGGTGCTGAACGAATCGCTCGACGACGTGCAGCCCAAGGCTTCCGTCGCGGCGAACACCGGCCAGGGACCGGACCTGTTCTGGGGCCTCTATTCGCTGCCGCATCTCTTCCCCGCGAAGGTCGTCGACGTGACCGACGTCGCCGACTATCTCGGCAAGAAATACGGCGGGTGGGTGCCGAGCGCCGTCACCTACGGCAAGTCGGGCAACCGCTGGATCGCGCTGCCGATCGGCTACAACGGCAACGTCATCAACTACCGCCAGAGCATGATCGAGGCCGCCGGGCACAAGGAAGTGCCGAAGGACACGGCCGGCTTCCTCGACCTGATGAAGAACCTCAAGGCCAAGAACACGCCGGGCGGCTTCGCGCTCGGCCGCGCCTCGGGCGACGGCAACGCCTGGGTCCATTGGTGCCTGTGGGCGTTCGGCGGCAACGTCGTCGACGCGAAGGACAAGGTGATCATCAATTCGCCCGAAACGGTGAAGGCGCTCGAATACGCGCAGCAGCTCTACGCGAATTTCGTGCCCGGAACCGCCTCGTGGAACGACAGCTTCAACAACAAGGCGTTCCTCTCGGGCGAAATTTCGCTCACCAACAACGGCGTCTCGATCTATGCGGCGGCCAAGGCGGGCGCCGACAAGGATCCGAAGATGAAGGAGATCGCCGCCGACATGAACCACGCGCTGTGGCCGGTCGGCCCGGTGGGCAAGCCCACCGAGTTCCACATCGCGTATCCGATGATGATCATGCGCTATTCGAAGTTCCCGCAGGCGGCGAAGGCGTTCATGGCCTTCACGCTGGAGAAGGAGAACTACGACAAGTGGCTGATGGGCGCCGTCGCCTACATCACGCACCCGCTGAACGCCTACGACGCCAACCCGGTGTGGACGTCGGACCCGAAGCTGACGGTCGCGCGCGACGTGGCGAAGCGGACGCTCACGGCCGGCGGGCTCGGTTCGGTCGGCGAGAAGGCGGCCTCGGCCCTGGCCGACTTCCTCGTCCTCGACATGTTCGCCTCGGTCTGCACCGGGCGCACGACGGTGAAGGAGGCGATCTCGGTCGCCGAGCGGCAGGCAAAGCGCATCTACCGCTGAGCCGCCGAAGGAAACGGAACGCCGGCGCGGACGCCCCGCGCCGGCGCCTTTCTCCGACAGGACGGGACTCCACCGATGCCCGAAGCCGTCATCCGCGAGACCGCGCCCGCGATCGCACCGCCTTCGCTCTGGTCGCGCCTGATGGTGAACCGCGACTGGCTGGGCTTCTGGTTCATGGTGCCGGCCGCGGCGTTCCTCGTCCTCTTTCTCGCCTACCCGCTCGCGCTCGGCATCGCCTACTCGTTCACCGACGCGCGCATCGGCCAGGACATCTGGTCGGCCAAGTTCATCGGCATCGAGAATTACGTCTATCTCATCGGCGAGATGGAATGCTCGCTCGGCAAGTTCCTGCGCGCCGCCGTCAACTGGCGCTGGAGCGAATGCCCGATCGTCGGCGACGATCAGTTCCACCTCGCCGTCTTCAACACGCTGTTCTACACGATCGTCGCCAGCGTGCTGAAATTCGCGATCGGCCTCTATCTCGCGGTGCTGCTCAACAACCACCTGCCGTTCCGCGCGATCATCCGCGCGATCGTGCTGGTGCCGTTCATCGTTCCCACCGTGCTTTCGGCGATCGCGTTCTGGTGGATCTTCGACCCGCAATTCTCGATCGTCTCGTGGTCGCTGAAGCAGATGGGCGCCATCGAGGGAAACATCGACTTCCTCGGCGACGGCTGGAACGCGCGCTGGTCGGTGATTTTCGCCAACGTGTGGCGCGGCGTGCCGTTCATCGCGATCACGCTGCTCGCGGGCCTGCAGACCGTCCCGCCCTCGCTCTACGAGGCCTCCACCATCGACGGCGCCTCGCGCTGGCAGATGTTCCGCTACATCACCTATCCGCTGCTGACGCCGATCATCGCGGTGGTGATGACGTTCTCGGTGCTGTTCACGTTCACCGA
>CAZUYG010000631.1:0-2951 GCA_964624265.1 uncultured Candidatus Odyssella sp. | reverse complement strand
CGAGCCGATTCATCTGCTCGGGGCGATCCAGCCGTTCGGATTTCTCGTCGCCGCGTCGCCCGCCGACTGGACCATCACGCGCGTCTCGCGCAACGCCGGCGAACGGTTCGGCACCGGGCCGTCCCGGATGATCGGCCGGCCGCTGGAAGAGTTCTTCACCCCGGACGCGGTCGCGACGATACGCTTCCAATTCGCGCGCGCGATGCAGGACGACACCGTCGCCCGCTGTTTCGGCGTGGCGCTCAGCGCGGGCGGCCTGCGCTGCGATCTGGCCGTCCATGGCTCCGGCGGCGAGGCCGTCATCGAGGCCGAGGCGTGCATCGAGGAAGACGCGGTCGAGGCCGGTGCCGCCGTTCGCGCGATGCTCGTGCGCCTCCAGCAGGCGCCGGACCTGCGCAGCTTCCACCGGGTCGCCGCGCGCGAGATGCGCGCGCTCACCGGGTTCGATCGCGTGATGATCTACCGCTTCGATCACGACGGGTCGGGCGAGGTCGTCGCCGAGGCGGCGCGCGAGGGGCTCGAGACCTATCTCGGCCTGCACTATCCGGCCAGCGACATTCCCCAGCAGGCGCGCCGGCTCTATCTCCGCAACCTGCTGCGCATCATCCCGGACGTTTCCGGCGCACCGTCGCCGATCGAGCCGGAGCTCGACCCGGCCGGCCAGCCGCTCGATCTTTCGCAGAGCGTGCTGCGCAGCGTCTCGCCGATCCACATCGAATATCTCCGCAACATGGGCGTCGCGGCCTCGATGTCGGTTTCGATCGTGCGCGAAGGCAGGCTGTGGGGCCTGATCGCGTGCCATCACTACGCGCCGCTGAAGATCGGCTTCGCGCGGCGGACCGCGGCGGAGCTGTTCGGCCAGTTTCTTTCGCTGCTGCTCGAGAACCGCGAGCGCGAAGACGAGGCCGCCTACGAAGCGGCGGCGCAGTCGCGCCACCACCGCATCATCACGGCGATGGCGAGCCACGAATCGCGCTTCGACGCGATCGGGCGGCACCTCGACGAGCTGGCGGATCTTCTGCCCTGCGACGGCGCCGGCCTCTGGATTCAGGGCAAGGCGACGCTGAAGGGCTTGGCACCGAACGCGGAGCAGTTCGCCGCGCTGGTCCGGCATTTCGGCGGGGCGGGGCTCGACGACGTTCACGCCTGCCACGACATCGGCGCCGAGTTCCCGCCGGGGCGGGATTTCGTCGACCGCGCGGCGGGGATGCTGGTGGTGCCGCTGTCGCGCCCGGCGCGCGACTACCTCGTGTTCTTCCGCAAGGAAAATCTTCGCGGCGTGAACTGGGCCGGCGATCCGGCCAAGCCCACCGCGGTCGGCCCGCTGGGCGACCGGCTCACCCCGCGCAAGAGCTTCGAGCTGTGGCGCGAAACGGTGCGCGGCCAATCGCTGCCGTGGCTGCCGGTGGAGCGCCGGGTCGCCGAGAGCCTGCGCGTGAGCCTGCTCGAAGTGATCCTCCGCATGTCGGACGAGAGCGAAGCGGAGCGCCGGCGCGCGCAGCAGCGCCAGGATCTGCTGATCGCCGAGCTCAATCATCGCGTCCGCAACATCCTCGGCCTCGTCCGCGGCATCGTCTCGCAGAGCCGCGAATCGGCGGCGACGCTCGAAGAGTTCACGCGCGTCATCGGCGGCCGCATCCACGCGCTGGCGCGGGCGCACGAGCAGATCACGGCCGACAATTGGGGGCCGGCCTCGTTCCGGCGGCTCGTGTCGGCGGAAGCCGGCGCCTATCTCGGCGAAAAGGCCGAGCGCGTCTCGATCACGGGCGCCGATTTCCTGCTCACGCCGGATGCTTTCACGACGGTCGCGCTCGTGATCCACGAGATGATCACGAATTCGGCCAAATACGGCGCCTTGAGCGACCGCCGCGGCCATGTGGGCATCGCCGTCGAAACCGGCGCGCACGGCGAGCGCATCCTGCGCTGGACGGAGCGGGACGGGCCTCCGGTGAAGGCGCCGGTGCGCCGCGGCTTCGGCAGCACCGTCATCGAGCGATCGATCCCGCACGATCTCATGGGCGAAGCGCAGCTCGAATACGCGCTGGCCGGGCTGCGCGCGCGATTCGTGCTTCCGGCCCGCCACGTCGTCGCGGGAAGCGAGCCGGCGAACCCCGCCGGCGATCCGCCGCCCCGCGAGGCCGATCCCGACATGCCGCGCGACGTGCTGCTGGTCGAGGATTCGATCATCATCGCGCTCGATACCGAGGAGACTCTGAAGCAGCTCGGCGTCGAGCGCGTGCGCACCGCCGGCCGGGCCGCGCGGGCGCTCGAGCTGATCGCGCAGGCCGCGCCGGATTTCGCGCTGCTCGACGTCAATCTCGGCGCCGAATCGAGCTTCGAGGTCGCGCAGAAGCTGCGCGCGCTCGGCGTGCCGTTCGCATTCGCCACCGGCTACGGCGAGCAGAGCGGCCTGCCGCCCGAATTCGCCGGCGTGCCGATACTGGCGAAGCCCTATTCGGCCGAAACGATCGGCGCCCTGCTGCGGAGCGCGTTTCGCCGCGACGGCGGAGGCTGAGCGGAGCGGGCCGGTGGCTCAGCCGCGCGCGGGCGGCGGGATTTTCACGCCTTTGGTGAGGAACCGCTGCGGGCGGTGCTTCTTGCCGAGGCGCCGGCCTTCGCCGCCGCCTTCGCCGGTGCCGGCCGGCTGCCAGTTCGGCACGAGCTGGTGCTTGCCGGGCCCGATGAGATCGGCGCGGCCCATGCGCTTCAAGGCGTCGCGCAGCATCGGCCAGTTCTCGGCGTCGTGATAGCGCAGGAATGCCTTGTGCAGGCGGCGCTGGCGCAGGCCCTTCACCGATTCGACACGCTCCGACGCCCCGTGGCGCACGCCTTTCAGCGGATTCACCTCGGAATGATACATCGCGGTGGACAGCGCCATGGGCGACGGGAGAAACGTCTGAACCTGATCCGCCCGATAGCCGTTGCGCTTCAGCCAGAGCGCGAGGTGCATC
>CAZUYG010000630.1:0-2956 GCA_964624265.1 uncultured Candidatus Odyssella sp. | reverse complement strand
GGTGCTGCGGGCACTGCGGCGGTGACTCAACCTTTTATGAGTCCCCGCGGAATCCGCGTCAAGAGTCAAAGGCTTATGGGCTACTCGGCGGCGTTTACCAGCGCCAGCTCGAGCTGCGCCACCGGCGCAAAATGTACGCGGTGAAGCGGCGTCGGCCCCAAGCGCTTGAGGCCGGCGAGATGCTCGGCCGTGCCGTAGCCCATATTTTTTTCCCAGCCATAGCCGGGATACTCGGCGGCGCGCGCGATCATGAAGCGGTCGCGCGTCACCTTGGCGACGATCGAGGCGGCGGCGACCGAGAGGCAGCGCGCATCGCCTTCGACAACGGCGGTGGCGGCGCAGGCGAATTCCGGTGCGCGATTGCCGTCCACGATGACGTGCCCGGGCGGCTGCGGCAGCGCGGCCACCGCGCGCTGCATCGCGAGCATCGTCGCGTGGAGGATATTGAGCCGGTCGATTTCGGCGACGGAGGCTTCGCCGACTCCGACCGCGCAGCATCCGAAGATGTGCGCGTAGAGCGACTCGCGCCGCTCGCGCGCGAGCTTCTTCGAATCGTCGATGCCGGACGAAAGCCCGCGCGGCAGCCGCGCCGGCAGGATCACGGCCGCGGCCACGACCGGGCCGGCGAGCGGCCCGCGTCCGGCCTCGTCGACGCCGCACACCGGCGCCCGCAGCGTCTTTTCGAGCCTCCGGTCCGGCACGCCGCCCTCTCTCCAGCGTCGCGAGTTTAGGCGCGCGTCGCGCGTCGCGCGAGGCCCATGCGGCAGCGTTGCACGAAATACACAGTACCTCCCACACGGTTTTGTCGTCCCCGCTAAAGCGGGGACGACAATGTTCGTTATTCGCTTTTCTTCTCTGCCGCCGGCGCATCGCCGTGCGGCGCGCCGTCGGGCGAGGGAAAGCGCGGCGTCTCGGGCGCGGGGCCGGTGGGCGTGCGGCGCAGCGCGGCCGAAGGCGAAACGCGGCGCGGGACGGTGCCTGGTTCGAGAATTTCGGCCGGCGGCGTGCGCGGCTCTTCGGCCGTTGTCCGCGCGGCCGGCGCTGGCGCGGCGGAGGTCGGCGCCGCAGGGGCCCGGGGCGGGTCGCCCGGCGGCGGATAGCGCGGCGCTTCCGGCGCATCGTCGGGATCGGCGACGCCGCGCGGCGTGAGCGTTCGCCCGCGCGGCGTGAGCGTATCGCCGGGGCGATGGGCGCGCGGTTCAACCGCGGCGGGCGGCCGGCGCCGGAACAGGCGCGCGATCCCGCGAAAAACCGCGCGCAGGACCCGCCACATGAATGCCGCCGCCGCGACGATCCATCGCCAGACCGCGGCGAGCCGGCGGCTCCGGATCGCGTCGATCGTGTCGTGAAACGACGTCATGCCGAGGATCACGACGCGCAGCAGGCGGCGCGTCGCGAACAGCCAGAGCGGCGCCAGCAGCAGCGAAAACGCCATCACCGCCACGATCGTCTGCGAAAGGTCGCGCGTGATGATGCCGCCGCGTTCGGCCGTGCTGGCGATGACGAGCGAGAATTCGCCGATCTGCGCGAGCAGCACGCCGGCGATGAATGCGTGCGGCCACGGCTCGCGCAGCAGCGCGAGGATGCCGATGTTGAGCGCGGTCTTCACGATCGTGACGGCGAGCACGAGGACGATCAGCACGTCCCATCGTTCGGCCAGGAACTCGAAATCGATGAGCAGGCCGACCGAGAGGAAGAACACCATCAGCAGCACCGCCTGAATCGGACGCGTGCTGAGGATCATCGGGTGGCGCGCCGTGCTGTTGCCGATCACGAGCCCGGCGAGGAAGGCGCCGAGCGCCGGCGTCAGGCCGGCGACGCCGGTCAGCGTCGCGGCGCCGAAGCACAGCGCCAAGCCGCCCAGCGCCACGAGTTCCGCCGGCGTGTTCTCGTTGATGAACGGAATCACGAGCCGCTTGCGCCGCGCGAGAAACCACACGAGCGCGCCCACGCCGGCGAGCGCGGCCACGAATTTCAGCGCCATCAGTCCGCTGATCCCGCCGAGCGCCAGGAAATTCACGCCGATCATCAGCGGCACCACGGCAAGGTCCTGCGCGATCAGCACGCCGACGACGAGCTTGCCCACCGGCTGGCGCAGAATGTTTGTCTGCTCCAGCATCTTGATGACCACAGCGGTGCTGCTGAGCGCGATCACGAAGCCCAGCACCGCCGCTTCGCTCCAGTCCAGGCTGCCGAACCAGACGAACGGCAGCAGCAAGCCTACGCCAAGCGCGATCTGCAGCACCGTCGCCCCGGCGGACACCTTCCACACCTCGCGGAAGGCGTAGAGGCTCATCTCCATCGCGACCAGGAACAGCAGGAGCAGAACGCCGAGTTCGGCGAGGAAGCCCACCGTCGCGCGGTCGCCCACGAGGCCGAGCACGGACGGGCCGAGCAGCACGCCGGCCAGGATGTAGCCCACGATCGGGGGCTGGCCGATCCGGCGCATGCCGAGGCCGCACAGCAGCGCCGCGCCCATCACGAGCGCCAATCCGGTGAGATCGCCGGGACCGTGCATGCCTTCAGGTTAGTACGCGAAGCCCGCGCCTGTCAGCCGCATGAAAGAAAATCAAACAGGAGGCGGGGAGACGGGGAGGTCTAAGATTGCGTTTCGCGCGCCAGCGTCATGCGCCGAATGCCTTCGCGCAAGACCGGAGTATGGAAGTTCAGAAGCAACCCGGTCGGAATGCCCGAGAGCTTCAGATACGTCAGAAGCTGGGCCTGATGCAGCGGGAGCAATTGTTCGACCGATTTGATTTCGACGACGACCGCCCGTTCAACGACGAGATCAAGCCGATACGAACAGTCCAACGGACGCCCCTTGTACGACACGGGCAACGGCACTTGTCGATTGAACGCCACGCCGGCCTCTGCAAGTTCCTGGCATAGACAATGCTCGTAGATGGATTCCAAAAGGCCGGGCCCGAGTGTGCGATGCACCTCGATCGCCAATCCG
>CAZUYG010000629.1:0-2958 GCA_964624265.1 uncultured Candidatus Odyssella sp. | reverse complement strand
AGCATCCGGCCGGCGGGCGTGTGTGCGTGAAGGCCTATGGCCTGATCCAGAAGACGTACAATCCGAACCGCATCAAGAGCCCGATGAAGCGGACCAACCCGAAGAAGGGCCGCGATCAGGATCCGGGCTTCGTTCCGATTTCGTGGGACGAGGCGTTCGATCTCGTCGGGCAGAAGCTGCGCGAGATTCGCGCCAAGGGCCTCAAGGACGAGCACGGCTTCCCGCGCTTCGCCGTTACGACCGGAGGCGGCGGCACGCCGGTGCAATACATGGGCTCGTGGCCGGCGTTCCTCGCGTCGTGGGGGCCGGTCGACCAGGGCTTCGGCGCCGGGCAGGGCGTCAAGTGCTACCACTCGGAGCATCTCTACGGCGAATTCTGGCACCGCGCGTTCATCGTCTCGCCGGACACGCCCTACACGAACTTCGTCATCAATTGCGGCGCCAACATCGAGGCCTCGCACGGCGTCGTCGGCATCTGGCGCGAGGCCGATGCGCGCGTGCGCGGCGCCAAGCGCATCCAGGTCGAGCCGCACATGTCGATCACCGGCGCGCTGTCGTCGGAATGGGTGCCGATCAAGCCCAAGACCGACGCGGCGTTCCTGTTCGGCCTCATCCACCGCATCATCCACGAGCGCAAGTGGCGCGACGTGTGCGACGTGCCGTTCCTCGAGCAACGCAGCAATTCGCCATATCTCGTGGGGCCGAACGGCTGGTTCCTGCGTGATCCCGCCACCGAGAAGCCGCTGATCTTCGATCTCGCCGACAATACGGCCAAGCCGTTCGATGCCGAGATCAAACAGCCGGCGATGGAAGGCGAATACACGCTCGCCGGCATCGAAATCGGGCCGGATCACCAGAAGTGGACGCACGACTCGTGCAAGGCGAAGCCGTCGTTCCAGAAGCTGCTCGACCACATGAAGCCCTATTCGCCCGAGTGGGCGGCCGAGGAATGCGGCGTGCCGGCCGAGCAGATCCGGCGCATCGCCGACGAATTTCTTGCGCATGCCTGCATCGGCGAAACGATCGAGATCGAGGGCCACACGCTGCCGTTCCGCCCGGTCGCGGTGCTGGTGGGCAAGGGCATCGCGAATGGCTGGGGCGCCTATCATTGCTGCTGGGCGCAGAAGATGATGGCGGTTCTGGTCGGCGCGCTCGAAGTGCCGGGCGGCATTCTCGGCACGGCGGTCAAGCTCGTGCGCCCCGCCAATCCGCGCGTGGGCTCGGCGCTGCCGGGGCCCGACGGCTTCATGCGCTACCAGTTCAATCCCACTTCGTCGAACGAGTGGATGCGCCAGCCGCACATCCGCAACGCCTACAAGACGATGGTGCCGCTCGTTTCCGATTCGCCGTGGTCGCCGGCGCTCGGCCCCGCGCATCTGCCCTGGCTGTTCCTCAAGACGCAGCCCAAGGGCTTCCCGCGCGTCAACCCGCCGGACATCTGGTTCTGCTACCGCACGAATCCGGCGATCTCGTCGTGGAACGCGCCCGAAGTGGCGAACCAGCTCGCCACGTTCCCGTTCATCGTCGCCTTTGCCTACACCGACGACGAGACCAATCACTTCGCCGACGTGCTGCTGCCCGAATCCACCGATCTCGAATCGCTGCAGCTCATCCGCATCGGCGGCACGAAGTTCAACCAGAATTTCTGGCACCACGAAGGCTGGGCGCTGCGCGCGAAGCCGCTGGAGCCGGTCGGCAACACGCGCGACATGACCGACATCACGACCGAGCTCGCGAAGCAGGCCGGCATCCTCAAGGAGTACGTGACGGCGATCAACAAGGGCGCCGCCGGCATGTCGCTCGCCGACCGCGCGGGCACCTTCAACTACGCGCTGGACCCCGCGAAGCCGCCGACCAGCACCGAAGTGTGGGATGCCGTGTGCAAGGCCGCATCGCACGAGCTTTCCGAAGGCAAAGAGGTGCACGACCTCGAATGGTTCCGCGAGCACGGCTACATGCTCGCGCCGTTCCCGCAGATCGACTGGTATCTTTACCCGATGCTCGAGAAGCAGGGCCTGCGCTTCGAGTTGCCGTATCAGGAGCGGCTCACGCGCCACGGCCACGAGCTCGCGCACCGCTTCAAGGAAGCCGGCATCGACTGGTGGGAGAAGCAGCTCGAGGAATACGAGTTCCTGCCCACCTACGAGCGCTTCCCGGACATCTGGCTCAACTACGCCAAGGAATTCGGCCGCGATCCCGCCGAATATCCGCTCTGGGCGATGACGGCGCGCTCGTTCCAATACGCCTGGGGCGCCAATGTCGGCATTCCGCTGATCAACGAGGTGGCCAACAACATCGCCGGCCACAAGGGCGTGATCGTCAACCGCAAGACCGCGAAGCAGATGGGCATCGCCGAGGGCGACGAGGTGGTGATCGAGTCGGTCACCGGCATCACCGAGGGCAAGGCCGTGCTGCGCGAAGGCATTCGCCCCGATTGCGTGCTGATGATCGGCCAGTTCGACCACTGGAAGACGCCGTTCGCGAAAGACCTGAAGCTGCCGAGCCTCAATTCGGTGACCGACATCTCGCTGAAGCTCACCGACGGCACCGGCAGCGGCGCCGACCTCATGCGCGTGAAGCTGTACAAGGCCAGCGAACGCGCGAAGCACATGAAGGCGGCGGCGGAGTAGTGGTGTGGCCGACGCCGAACTTGTCCGACTTCCAGATGGATCGCTGGTCAAGCCACATGCGATCGCAGAAATCGAGTTCATCGCGACGAATCACGGCGGACGGCAGACGCCAATAGCAAACGGACTGTTTCGCTGTCCTTTGCTGTACCGCGGAGAACTGTTCGATGTGGGTCTCTTTCTTCACAAGGTCGGGCCGATTTCGCCAGGTGAGCGGAAGGAGGGCATTCCGATGGAGTTCCTCAGCCCTCATTTGCTGGCCAGTAGAATTCGCGTCGGGGATATGTTCGGACTTCGTGAACTTCGCGTGACGGCGTTTGGAAAATTCACA
>CAZUYG010000628.1:0-2966 GCA_964624265.1 uncultured Candidatus Odyssella sp. | reverse complement strand
GGATATCTGCCGGACGTCGTCGATGGGTTTCATGCGGTCTCCTTGCTCCAGTCCGCGGACCATAGCCCGAAACGGCGCGGGCGTGGGGGCCACCGCCGACTTCCCATTGACGCCCGCGCGCAAAACCGCTTCTCTCCCGCCGCCATGATGATCCGGTTTCACTCCCTGTCCGCCGTCTCCGGCGGGTTCCGGCTGCGATGCGCGCGCGAGCGACGACGCGGCGACGCCTAGCGTTCGCCCTGTCCGCTCGTCCCCGTGAACGGCGCCTCGGCGCCGTTTTGCGCATCAGCCGTTAGGAGTGCCGTTCCATGCCGCCCGTCAAACGTTCGCCGCTCGCCCCCGCCCAACACCCCGTGCTGCCGCCGATCGCCGGCGCGCGCCTGGCCGCGCTCGCCTGCGGCATCCGCTACAAGGAGCGCAAGGATCTCTGCCTGTTCGCGTTCGATCCGGGCACGACGGTCGCCGGCGTGTTCACGAAGTCGCTCACGGCCGGCGCGCCGGTCGAATGGTGCAAGGCGGCCTTGAAGGGCAAGAGCGCGCGGGCGTTCCTGGTCAATTCCGGCAACAGCAACGCGTTCACCGGCCGCGTCGGCCGCAAGGCGACGAAGCTCTCCGCCGGCGCCGCCGCGAAACTCATGCGCTGCAAGCCGGGCGAGGTGTTCGTGGCTTCCACGGGCGTCATCGGCGAGCCGCTGCCTTACGAGCGCATCGTCGGCGCCACGCCCGATCTCATCGCCGCGCTCTCGGCCGATGGCTGGCGGGGCGCGGCCGAAGCGATCATGACGACCGACACGTTCCCGAAGCTCGCGACGCGCACGGCGCGCATCGGCGACACCGACGTGACGATCAACGGCGTCGCCAAGGGCTCGGGCATGATCGCGCCGGACATGGCGACGATGCTCGCCTTCTGCGCCACCGACGCGGCGATCCCGGCGCCGATCCTCCAGAAGCTGCTCGCCGACGGCACGGAGAAGAGCTTCAACTGCATCACGGTCGACAGCGACACCTCGACCAGCGACACGCTGCTGCTCGCCGCCACCGGCAAGGCGGGCAACAAGCGCCCGAAATCGCCCGGCGACCCGCTGCTGCGCGGATTCCGCGCCGCGCTCGACGATCTGCTGCTCGATCTCGCGCTGCAGGTGATCCGCGACGGCGAGGGCGCGCAGAAATTCGTCGAGATCGCGGTCACGGGCGCGGCCAATGCCGGTGCCGCCAAGCGGATCGGGCTCGCCATCGCGCATTCGCCGCTGGTCAAGACCGCGATCGCCGGCCAGGACGCGAACTGGGGTCGCATCGTCGCCGCCATCGGCAAATCCGGCGAGCGCGCCGACCGCGACAAGCTCCAGGTGCGCATCGGCGGCGTGCTCGTGGCCCGGAACGGCGGCCGCGTGCCCGACTACGACGAGGGCCCGGTGGCCGCGCACATGAAGGGGCAGGAGATCAGGATCGAGGTCGAGATGGGACTCGCCAAGGGCCGCGCCACCGTGTGGACCTGCGATCTCACCCACGGCTACATCGACATCAACGGCTCCTACCGAAGCTGACCGGATGACGGACGGCCGACGCATCGTGCTCGTCGCCGCGGTGGCGCTGGTCGATGCCGACGGGCGCGTGCTGATCGCGCAGCGGCCGCCGGGGAAGGCGATGGCCGGGCTCTGGGAATTTCCCGGCGGCAAGGTGCAGGAGGGCGAGACGCCGGAGCGCGCGCTGGTGCGCGAGCTCAAGGAAGAGCTCGGCATCGACGTGACGGAAAGCTGCCTCGGCGCCTTCACCTTCGCGTCGCACGCCTATGCCGATTTCCACCTGCTGATGCCGCTCTATCTCTGCCGCAAGTGGAAGGGCACGCTCGCGGCGCACGAGCACACGGCGCTCAAATGGGTCCGGCCGGATCGCCTCGCCGACTACGACATGCCGCCCGCCGACAAGCCGCTGGTCGCGATGTTGCGGGACTTCCTGTGAGGCCGTGAGGCGCGGCTTCAGCGGGCGGCGGCCTCGCTCGTGATCGCGTCGAGCGCGCCGCCCATGGTCTTGATCACCGCATCCCGGTCCTTGATGCCGTGCGCGTCGGCCAGCGAAGCGGGCGCCCAATAGCCGACCATGACGGCGCCGTCGCCGTCCTGCCACACGAGCACGCGCATCGGCAGGTCGAGGCCCGCGGTCGGCCTGCTTTGCATCAGCGGCGTGCCGAGCTTGGGATTGCCGAAGATCACGACGACGGCCGGCCGCAATTCCATGCCGTTCGCCTTCGCCGCGGCCGCATGGTCGACCTTGGCGACGATGGCGGCGCCGCGCTTCTTGATCGCGGCTTCGAGCCGCGCGACGGTCTCGGCCGCGTCGTGCGCGCTTTTCTTCGTGACGAGCTGCGGCCCCTGCGCCGAAGCGGGCGCCGCCGAAATCGCGACGGCCATGGCAAGAACGGCGAACATGCGCATCGTGTGCCTCCAGCGAAGGGGTGCGATGCCGCATCCTGATGCATGACGGCCTACACGGCGCTTCAAGTTCACGTGTACGCCGTGTCGGGGCGCCGCCGCGCCGCGGCCGCGCCATCCTGCCGTCTTGCCGTGCGGCGGCGGCGGCGCGATCCTCATCGAACCATGCGCATCATCGAATTCTTCCGCCGCCACGCGCTGCTGCGCTTCATGCTGGCGCATTGCCTCGTCGGCATCGCGGCGGGCTGGGGCTTCGTCGCCGGCCTGCTGGCGCTCGACATCGGCGGGCTGGCAGGTCTGATCTTCGGCTCCGACGAGCCGGCACTGGCGCTCGCGCTATTGCTGTTCGGAACCGCGATCACGTTTGGCAGCGTCGCGATGGGCGGCGCCATTATGAACCTCGGCGGCGATCGGTAGTCCCCGCAAGGGCGTGCGGCGGTTGCGCTGGCGGAATGCCGCCGGGCGCGGCGCCGTGGTAGCAACGCGCGCATGCGGGATGAAACGACCCTCGGCGCGCCCCGCGCGGCATCCGCGCGC
>CAZUYG010000627.1:0-2967 GCA_964624265.1 uncultured Candidatus Odyssella sp. | reverse complement strand
CCATCGCCAAGGCGGTCGGGCCGCTCGGCGCCTGCCGCGACTATCTCGAGCATACGGTCGCGGCCCTCGAGGCGCTCGGCATTCACGACCGGCCGCTCGTGCGGATGCAGAAGATGGTCAAGGAGCGTCTGGCCGCCGCGCCGTGAGCCGCGTGCTCGCCGGGCGCCGCGTCAGCAGCCGCAACCCCGGACGCAGGCGTTGAACTGCTGGCGGCACTCGCGCGTCGGGCAGCGCCCGAAGCGGGCCGCGCAGGAGCGCGCGCACTGGCTGTTGCAGGCGTATTGCGGACCGTCGGAGAGCGTGCTGCGGCGAACCGAAGGATGTTCGGTGAGCGCCGCCAGATCGACCATCGGATCTTCGCCGCCGAGGACCGATGCCGTGTCGGGCGCGCAGTTCGCCGGCCCCGCCGCGGCGCCGCCGGCCGAGAAGCCGGCAATGCCGAGGGCCAGGAAGCCCAGCAAAAGAATGGCGAAAAGGCGCTTCATGGCGGTCGCTTTCGGCTGAACCCTTTGTAACTACGCGGAATATACACGCTCAACCTGAACCTGGCTTGAATGTAAATCCATTGGGCGAACAATGGGCTAGCTTTGTTTTGACGCGCGCCGCCCGGGCCGCATAGCCTCGGCTCATAAAATCAGGGAGGAATGGGAATGGCAGCGGGCGGCAAACGCGAGGTCCTGCTCGTCGGCAGCGTGCCGCTCGGCTCGGCCGAGGATGTGTTCGCGACCTGCGCGCACGCGCTGCACGGCCAGGTGAAGCGCCTGCCCGACGGCGAAACCGGACCGCGCACGAACTGGATCGCCTGGCAACGCGGGCTGCTGGCGGGGAATCCCGCGCTTCAGCAATTGCCTTCGGCCGGGCCGTTCCCGGTCTTCGTGCTCAATCCGGCGCATCGCGGCCCGGTCACGTTCGGTTCGCTCGGCTATGCCAAGGCGGCGCTGGACTCCTACGCCGTGTTCCGCCGCTTGCGTGAAGAGGGTCGCATCCCGGCCGGCCTGCGCTTCCAGGTGAGCCTGCCGACGCCGCTGGCCGTGGTGGCGCAATACATCGAAGCGAGCGCGCAATCCGCGGTCGAGGCGCCGTATAGCGAACGCCTGCTCGCCGAGGCGCGCGAGATCCTGGCCGCGATTCCGCACGCCGATCTCGCCGTGCAATGGGACGTGGCGGTGGAGTTCGCGGTGCTCGAGGGCGTGCGCCGCGTGCATTTCCAGCCGGTTTACGAAGGCGTCGTCGACCGGCTGTGCGCGCTGCGCGCCGCGATCCCGGCCGACGTCGAGATGGGCTTCCATCTCTGCTACGGGGATTCGGGCGGCAAGCATTTCAAGGAGCCCGCCGACACGAGCCTGCTCGTCAGGATCGCCAACGCGATCTCGGCGGACTCGCCGCGGCCGATCCAGTGGATCCACCTGCCGGTGCCGAAAGAGCGCGACGACTCGACGTATTACGCGCCGCTGCGCCAGCTGAAGCTGCGGCCGGAGACGCGCCTGTTCCTCGGCCTCGTCCATCCCGGCGACGGCATCGAAGGCACGCGCCGGCGCATGGCGATGGCCGATCGCTTCGTGAAGGATTTCGGCATCGCGACCGAGTGCGGCTTCGGCCGCCGCCCGCCCGAGACGGTTCCCGATCTGCTGCGCGTGCACGCCGAGGCGTGAGCGCTATGGCATCGGGCGGTTGCGCTCGAAGCAGCGTGCGCGGCCGGCCAGCCACGCCTCCACGTCGCGGCCAATCTCGAAATGGGGCCCATAGGCGAGAACGGTAACGCGCGTGGCGCCACCGTCGGGCACCAGCGCGATATCGAACGCGCGCTTGAGCAGCCCGGCGGGGCGGTCGCGGACGACCCGGCGCCATTCGAGCCTCACCGTGGCGCCGCCCGAAGCGCTGGCGGGCACCTCCGCCACCTCGCTGTAAGGGCCGTGCACGCGGCTGTCGTATTCGTCGTCCCAGCACTTTGCCGCCGCCGTCCGCAGGCGCGCGAGCGCCGCGTCCGGCGGGCCGGCGAAGCGGAAGGTGTGGATCGGAACGGCCACGGCCGACTGCGCGGCGGCGGGCGCGAACGAGGCGGGCACGAGCAGTGCGGCGAACAGGCAGCGGCGCAGGGCTTTCATCATTCCGCGATGCTGCCCGAAGTGGCGGGCAGCGCCAAGCCGCACGCCGTGCCGGTCAGTCGAAGCGGCAGGCGCAGCGCTCGACGCGGCACGATTCGAGTTTCTTCACGCAGGCGGGCTTGGCCGGCGACGAATCGCCGTTGCAGGCCTCGAACGACGCATCGCACGAGAGATGGCATTGCTGCGTGCAATTCGCATCGAAGGCGGAGCGCGTGGCGGGCGACCGGCGCGGCGTATCGGCACGGCGCGCGGGCGGCGGTTCCTCGTAGGACGGTGTCCGCCGTGGCGCGCTGGCGGCCGGCGGCTGTTCGGGCTGCGGCGCCGGCCGATAGGCGGGCTCCTGCGCGCGCGGCGGCGGGGGCGGCGGCGTGTAGCGCGACGTGGAGGTGGGCGGCGGCGGCATTTCGCGCGAGGGCGGGGCGTCGTCGTCGGCCGCGGGCGGCGGCGGCGCGCGGTTCGAGAATTTCGGCGCCGGCGGCACCGGAGGCGGCGGCGGCGGGCCCGCGCGATCCGTGGCAGGCGGCGCACGGCCCGCATCGACCGGCGGCACCGCATCGAGCGCTCGTTCCTTGACGCTCTGGGCGAGAACGATCCCCGTATCCGTGTCGGCGGGAATTTCGGCGAACCGGGGCGGTGCCGCGAAAGCCGGCGCGGCGGCCACCGCTACCGCCGCGAAAATCATCGAGAAGCTCTTGATTTGCATGGCTTCTCCCCTTCCGTCGCAACGCCGGCTTGGCGGCCGGCTCTCTCCCTGATTCCGTAATACGGGCGGCGGGACAGGCCTATCCCTGCCGAGGCCGCGCCAGCGCAGCGTCACGATCGGCCAAGAGTGTGACGAGAATGAGTCAGTCGATCTGAAGCA
>CAZUYG010000626.1:0-2968 GCA_964624265.1 uncultured Candidatus Odyssella sp. | reverse complement strand
CGGCTACCCGCGCCGTGCTCAAGAAGGCCGGCTGGAAGATCGAAGACCTCGATCTGATCGAAGCCAACGAAGCCTTCGCGGCGCAGGCCTGCGCCGTGAACAAGGACCTCGGTTGGGACACCAGCAAGGTCAACGTGAACGGCGGCGCCATCGCGCTCGGTCACCCGCTCGGCGCCACCGGCACCCGCATCCTGACCACGCTCCTCTACGAGATGGCACGGCGCGACGCCAAGAAGGGCCTCGCCACGCTGTGCATCGGCGGCGGCATGGGCATCGCGATGTGCGTGGAGCGCTGAGCCGCTATCCGGCGCGGGCGGATTCGCTGGCGGCGGCGGCGATCGCGCGGTTGAGCGCGCGGAACAGGCGTTCGGAGACGCGTTCGTAGGCTTCGCCTTCGGCGCCGGCGAACGACTGATCGTTCCACGATCCCTTGCCGCCGAACACCGAGGCGTGCTGGCAGGCGTCGAGCACCGCGAGCGCCTCGGCGCCAAGGGTCCCCTCGGGCGCGAGATCGCGATGGAAGCCGCGTTTCGCGGGGGCCGCGCCGGACAGCGCAGCGCGCGCCCGCGCGAAGGATTCAGCGAAACCGCCGCCGTCGCGGCCTTCTGCAAAGGCGTGGATCGCGCCGAGCGCCTCCGACAATTCCGCGCGCGCAGCGGCAAGCGTGTCGGCTGTGGCCGGCGCCGGCGCCGCATGGCGCACGTACGTGACACGCCAGATCCGCTGCCCCGGCGCCTTCTGGTTCCAGACCTGCCAGTGGCCCTGCCACGCCTCGTTTGCGCCGCCCGGCCGCAGCGCCGCGCTCGTCCAGACCTCGCCGCCGCCGGCGAAGCCCGCGGTCATCCGGTCGGAGGCGAGCGGCCGGTTCTGCTCTGCCCGCCCGAGGCGCAGACTTTTGACCCCGCCGCGCGCGAGCCACGCGAACCACGCGTCCGGCGCGTCGGCCAGCGTCACGGCCTCGCCGCCCGGCGTGACCTCGGCGAACGCGATGCTGTCGCAGAAGCGCGCGGTCGAATTGCCGTGAAAATAGAGCCCGCGCCGCCCGCCCAGCACGGCGTTGCCGTGGCAGACCAGCGCCACGCATTGCGCGACCGGGCCGTTCATCGCTCAGCGATTCTCGCGCTCGCGGCGCGGCTCGCGTTCGCGGCGCTCGCGCGGCCGCGGGAAACCGGCGTTGAAATAGGCCTTGCGCGATTCGGCGGGCAGCGCGGCGGCGATCTTGAGCAGCGTCGCGTTGGCGTGATCGAACATCGCATTGGCTTTTTCGCGGAATGCGGCCACCGCCTCGGCCAGCGACTTCGCGTCGGCCTGATCGGCGGCGAACGCGGTGCGCATCGCCATCTGCGCGTCGCGCAGCGCCTGGGCGCGCGTGCGCAGATCGGTGAAGCTCTCGCGCCAGAGGCGGTTCACCGTCTCGCGCTCCTCGCCGGCGAGTGACCGCATCGCGCGGCGGTGCTGGAACGCGAAGGGACTGCCCGAGGGCGGTGCCATGTGCGCCCCGGGACCGAAGCGCGGGCCGTAAACCCAGGCCGACGCGACCCAGCCGATGAAGAACACATTCACGGCCAGCGACGCGATCAGCGCGATCCACAGGCCGCGCCGGCGGCGCGGCGGCGGAGGTGCAGCAACGGGCTCGACGGGGCCGCTCATAGCTCGATCTCCGGTACGTCGCCGATGGCGAGGGTCACGCTGTCTGCATCCGCCAATTCGCTGCCGGCGGAGCCGAACGGCGAGACGAGGCCGCCGAGCCCCAGGCCGAGCACGGCGGCGAAGGCAATGCCGGCGGCCGGCTTCAGCCATCCGGCAAACCAGCCGTCGCGGCGCGGGCGCGGCTGCGGCGCCGCGGCGAGCACGCGGCCGATAAGGTGCGCCGGCGCCGGTTCCGCCGGGGCGGTGTCGAGCAGCGCGTCGAGCCGCCGGGCGGCGGCCAGCAGCGCCCGCGCATCGGACGAGCGCGCGAGCAGGGCTTCGGCCGCCGCGCGGCGATCCGCCGGCCAGCGCCGTGGCTCGGCGCCATAGGCATCGAGCAGCCCTTCGAAACGGGCGAGCGCTTCGCGCTCCGTGTCAGTCCCGGTCATGGCTCAGTCTCCCGCCACTTCGTCCTTCAGATCCATCAGCGCCGCGCGCAAAGCGCGCCGCCCGCGCGACAGCAGCGATTCCAGCGCCTCGACGCTGATCTCCATCGCCGCCGCCGCCTCGATATTTCCCATCTCGAGCGTGTGTACCAGCGTGATCGCGGTACGCTGCCGCTCGGGTAGCGCCGCGATCGCCTTCTCGACCGCGCGCCGGCGCTCGCCCTCGGCAAGCCGTTCGGCCGGAGTCGGCGCCGGGTCGGCGAGGTCGATCGCCGTTTCCACGTCGACCGTGGGCCGTCGCCGCCGGATGCGGTCGATGGCCAGATTGTGCGCGACCCGGTAGAGCCACGCGCCCACCGGCGCATCCTCGCGCCAGCGCGCCGCCGTTTGCCAGAGGCGCAGCATGGCCTCCTGCGCCACGTCCTCGGCCTCGGCCGCGTCGTTCAGCATGCGGCGCGCGAGCGCCAGCACGCGCGGCAAGTGGCGCGAAACGACGAGGCGCGTCGCCGCGCCGTCGCCCGCCGCCACGCGCCGCATCAGCGCCGCATCGCTCTCTCCGCCGCTCTCGGACATGCCCGATTATACGAACGGACCCGCGCGCCGCCACGCCGCAGACCCGGCGCCCAGTGCCGCAGCAACCGGCGCGGATGGCGACAGGCATGAAACGCGGGGCGAGCATCGTGGTTGAACCTGCAAAGGGCCGGTTGCCGGGGCATTCCGCTCCGGCTCCTCCCGACAGGATAACGCCGCCACGAGGCCGTTTCCGTCGCGCGATCGGCCGCCGCCGGACGCAAGAAGCGGCGCTCCCGGGGTGAGGAGCGCCGCTTCCGCTGTTCCGGCCGGAGGGGTTCGGCCGGGGCCGGCCCGCCCGCAGCGGACCGGCAATCGTGCCG
>CAZUYG010000625.1:0-2968 GCA_964624265.1 uncultured Candidatus Odyssella sp. | reverse complement strand
GGCGCGCTGAGGCGCCGACCGGCCCGGCCAGGAGGCACGTCGCAAGCGGCGTGCCTCTTCGGCCGCCAGACGGCCGTTCCCGCGTTCTTGAGGAAATAACTAGGCCGTCATGCCGCCTTGACGGTGGGCGGCCGGGGCATCAAGTGTTGTCGCGACTGCCACACCGAGCTCTCGCGCGCATGTCCATCGGCGATTCCGCACCGGCCGCCTTGCCGCATCGTCCGTCCGAAACGGAGGGGCCCGCGGCCGAGCGGGTGCGCCACCCCGAAAAAGCGCATCGCCCCGACAATCCGCCGCCGCGCAAGCCGGCCTGGATCCGGGTGAAGGCGCCGAACGCGCCCGCCTATCACGAGACGCGGGCGCTCATGCGCGGACTCGCGCTCAACACGGTGTGCGAAGAGGCCGCGTGCCCCAACATCGGCGAATGTTGGGCCAAGAAGCACGCGACCTTCATGATTCTCGGAAGCGTCTGCACGCGCGCCTGCGCGTTCTGCAACGTCGCCACGGGCCGGCCCGACCGGCTCGATCCGCACGAGCCCGAACACGTCGCCGAGGCCGTGGCGAAGCTCGGCCTCGAGCACGTCGTCGTCACCTCCGTGGATCGCGACGATCTCGAGGATGGCGGCGCGTCGCAGTTCGTCCGCACGATCGAACACATTCGCGCCGCCGCGCCCGGCACCACCATCGAGATTCTGACTCCGGATTTCCTGCACAAGAACGGCGCGGTGGAAGCGGTCGCCGCGGCACGCCCGGACGTCTTCAACCACAATCTCGAAACCGTGCCGCGGCTCTATCCGCGGATCCGTCCCGGCGCGCGCTATTTCCATTCGCTGCGGCTGCTGCAGCGCGTGAAGGAAATCGATCCGGCGATGTTCACGAAGTCCGGCCTCATGGTCGGCCTCGGCGAGACGCGCGAGGAGCTCTATCAGGTCATGGACGATTTGCGCTCCGCGGGCGTCGATTTCCTGACGCTCGGCCAGTATCTGCAGCCGACGCCGAAGCACGCCGCGATCGACCGCTTCGTCACGCCGGCCGAATTCGAGGACTACCAGCGCATGGCCTTCGGCAAGGGCTTCCTCATGGTGGCCGCCTCGCCGCTGACGCGGTCCTCCTACCATGCGGGCGACGATTTCCGGCGCCTGCGCGAAGCGCGCCGGGCCGAGGCGGCGGTCCGCACGAGCGGAGCCGCCTGATGGCGCTGATCGCGCATCGCGAGACGAAGCTGTTTCCCTACGAGCCGGCGAAGGTGTTCGACATCGTCGCCGACGTGCAGCGCTATCCGGAATTCCTGCCGTGGTGCGTGGGCGCGCGCGTGACGAGCCGCGACCGCGACGTCTTCGACGCCGAGGTCCTGGTCGGATTTCGCTTCGTGCGCGAGCGCTACAGCTCGCGCGTGAAACTGGCGCGGCCCGATACGATCGACGTCACCTACACCAGCGGTCCGTTCCGCCATCTCGTGAACAATTGGCGGTTCAATGCGGTGCCCGAGGGCTGCCAGGTCGATTTCTTCATCGAGTTCGAATTCCGGTCGCCGATGCTGCAGCGCCTGATCGGCGCGCTGTTTCACGAGGCGGTCCGGAAGATGGTGGCGGCCTTCGAGTCCCGCGCGCGCCAGCTTTACGGCGCCCCCGACGGCGCCATCGCGAAACCGGCCTAGCTGTCTGCCGCTTCCGGCAGCCAGATCGCCGCGAACGTCAGCATGAGCGCGAGCGAATTGTACGTCTGATGCAGCAGTATGGCCGGCGCGAGCGAGCGGCTGCGCTCATATAGCCAGGCGAGCGGCAGGCCGAGCAGTCCCGCGATGACGGCCTTGTCCGCGGTGCCGTGGGCAACACCGAACAGCGCCGCGCTGATGAGCGCCGCCGGCCAGAAATCGAGCCGCTGGCGCAGCCACCGGAACAGCAGTCCGCGGAACAGCAGTTCCTCGGTGAGCGGTACGAGGAAGCCGCCATAGAGCAGCATCGTCATCGCGTGGAAGATCGTGAATTCGGAACCGTTGCCGAAATACTGCTGGAGGTTTGGCAGCGAGTCCGAGCCGAGCGCCGGGCGGAGCAGGGCCGCGACGACGAACGCCAGCGGCAACGCGCCGAATCCGGCGCCGACGCCCATCAGCGCCCAGCGGCGGTCCGGCACCGTGTAGCCGAGGTCGGCGAAACTCATGCCGCGGCCGCGTATGAAGACGAACCAGATGGCCGCCAGCCACGCGAAGGTCCACGCCGCGAAGGAGCCGATCAAAGCGTTGATCCGTCCGCCCGAGCCCGCGTCCCCGGGCAGCAGCTGGTGCACCGCCATGAACGCGGCGACGAAGAGCGCGATGCCGAGAAAAATCGTGCGCAGGACGTCGCCGCCGCGCAGCGGCGGGCCGAACGGGGCGGTCGATTGCGGCGGCTGCGGTCGCGGGCCGCTCATCGCGTTTCCATCGCCAGCAGCAGTTCGAGCGCGCGCTTGACCGTCGCGGCGCGTACGGCCGCGCGGTCGCCGGCGAAGACATGGCGCTCGACGGCGGGCAGGCGGCCGCGCCGCGCGCTGCCGATGTAGACGAGGCCCACCGGCTTCGCCGCCGTACCGCCGCCCGGACCGGCGATGCCGGTGACGGATACCACAGCGTCGGCGCGCGAACGGGCGAGGGCGCCTTCGGCCATCGCCGCCGCCACCTCTTCGCTCACCGCGCCATGCCGCGCGATCAGTGCGGCAGGCACGCCGAGCAGCTCGTTCTTCGCTTCGTTGGAATAGACGACGAAGCCGCGCTCGAAGACGTCGGAGGAGCCGGCAATGTCGGTCAGCGCGGCCGCGATGGCGCCGCCCGTGCACGATTCGGCCGTCGCGAGCTTCCGGCCCGCGCCGCGATGGTGCGCGAGCACCGCCTCAGCCAATTGCGCGAAGGATGCGGGCGACATAGGGAATCTGCGCGGCCCAGATGCCGGCATAGAGCACAGCGGCGGCGTACAGCCCGGCGACGATATCGTCC
>CAZUYG010000624.1:0-2975 GCA_964624265.1 uncultured Candidatus Odyssella sp. | reverse complement strand
ATGGTCTTCGCCCCCGCTTTCGCCGCCGCGGCCGCCGGAAAGCCGGTGGCCACGATCACGTCCACCTTGCGCGCCACCAGCTCCGCGACCAGCGCGGGCAGGCGCTCGAGCTGCATGCCCGCGCCGCGATTCTCGAACACGAGGTTCTTCGCGACCACGTAGCCGTGTTCCCTGAAGCCGCGCGTGAGGCCCACGACGAACGGGCTTTCGGCGGGCAAGGGCCCCGCCGAGGTGAGCAGTCCGACGCGGCGGATTTCGGGCGCCGCTTCGGCGCGCGCGGCCGGCGACAGGCTCACGGCGCCCAGGATGGCCAACGCGATCCAGGGGCCGGCTCTCAATCCTCGCAGGCCGAACATGTCAGCCCTCCGCCGGCAAACCGCCGTGCGTCGAGGCTAGCACGGCTTGTTTCGCGGCCCTATCCGGCCATGGGCTTCCATGAACGCCCGGCGGTTCACTCCGCCTTCTTCGCCGGCGCGGCGCCGGTGAACGCATCCTCGGAGACGCCGAACAGCTTCACGCCGTTGCGCCACGCCATCTTCTCGGCGACCGCCGGCGGCAATTTCGCGAGCCAGGCGCGCGTCTCGGCGTGGATCTCGGGCATGCGGTGCCAGCGCGACGTCACGTAGCTGTCGGTGCCGACGAGCCAGCGGTCCGGATATTTGAGGAACACCGCCTTCCACGACTCCTCGAGCGCGCCGCCCGGCCCGATATCGTGGCGGATCGCCGTCTCGACCCAGAGATTGGGATAACGCGCCATCATCGCATCCACCTCGGCCGCGTTGGTGAAGCCGGCATGGGCCCAGAGGATGCGCGCGCGCGGATCGTGGCGGAACAGGATCTCCACCGCGCGCGCATCGGAATGCGCGTGCAGGATGAGATTGCGCGCGACCGCCATCGCCACGATCTCCTTCATCACCGGCGAGGCCGCGTCTTCGCCGTAGAGATGGAATTCGCCGATGCCCTTGTGGACGCCGAGCTTCAGCCGCTCGGCGAGATAGGGCGGGATGCTCGCATCCTTCGCCCAGCCGCCCATGTCGGACCGCGTGCGATAGGGCCGCAGCATCGGCACGACGCGCTTCGGATCGGCGCGATACATCGCGATCGTCGCCGCATCCGACGTGCTCGACACCGCCGCCATGCGCACCCCCGACTTGTCGAGGATCGCCAGCGCCCGCGCGAGCGGAATCTCGTCATGCGCGTTCTCCGACCAATGCACGTGCGCGTCGAACAGCGGAATCTCGGCGCCGACGGCGTGAATGCGCGGGGCGGCGGCAAGGACGAGACCGAGGGCGGCGAGCGAGGCGCTCGCGACCAAGAGAAGTGAGTGGCGGCGCATGCACGATCTCCGCTGTTCAAGGCCCGCGGCAGGATAAGTGGCGCGCCGCCCTGGCGGAAGCGGGCGCATCTCAGCATGAATGTTCTCTAATTGTTCTTGACACTGGATATTCTCTGACTATTTTCCTTTTCGTGCGGAGGTCCTGCAACCCGCGTCGCGCTGGGCAAGCGACGTTTTCGAAGCGGACGCACGAATGATCGACGATCTTGAATTGCTCTACCTTCAGTCACCGGTTGGCAAGGGCCAGGAAAATAACCCCGAAGACGTCGAAGCGCTCGACGAAAGATTGCGCAAAATAAAGGCTTACATACCTCCGGCTGAATACCAGGAAAGCGCCCAGCGCTACGCGACCGAGCCGATGATTGGCGCCCTCGAGCGCTATCAAGAGCGACGCGGGCTGAAGATCGACGGTATCGCCAATCCTGGCGGCCCGACCGAGCGCGCGATCAACAACGAACTGCTGGAGAAACCGCGCGGCGCGGGATTGCTCTACGATCCGCCCACCGCGCTTTCCGGCAGCGTCGGCAACGGGTTCGAAAACCGGCGCGAGGATGTCGCCGCCGTCAAGCGCGCCCTCGGCGCGCTCGGCTACCTCCCGGAAGACCCCTTCGACAAGCCGCACGGATTCATCGACGAAGCGGCGACGAACGGGATCAAAGCCTTCCAGCGCGCGAAGGGCTTGACCGACGACGGCTGGCTCGCGCCGAATGGCGACACGGAGCGGGCGTTAGATGGCGCCGTCCAGGATTTGTCACGCGCAAGGCGCCTCGAATGGATTGCTTACGCGGCGCGCGCGAATCGCGCGCAACAGGTTTCACCCTACGTCGGTGCAGATGGAACCGCGGCAAGGCCAAACGGGCCGGGAGATATTGAGCCGGCGACCTACGACCCGCGCTACCCCTTCGGCTTTGGGCGCGGGCTACTTGAAGGAGGTTGGGCTCGTATGCCCGGCGGCATGGGGTCGCCCAGCCGCGGCCGAGCATCCGATCCGTCGCCTCGGCCGCCGGCTCCGCCTTTCGGCGTGCCGATACCCGAGCGGGAGAAGCCTCGTACGGATGACGCTCCCGAAGCACCAGCACGGCCGCAGCAGCCGATCCGGCCGCGCATGCCGCTCGGCCCACCGACGCATGACACCGGCTCCGTCAGCGTGGACGACGTGGATCGGGCCCTGCGTCGAGAACCGCTGCCCTCGCCGGACAAACTCAGGACTTATCTGCCAGAGCCCGGCTCGCCGCTCGGCATACCGCTCATCGATATCAATCCGTTCGGAAGCCCCGGGGACCCGAGAACGGTCGATGCCAATCGGATCTTGGCTGAGGCGATTGAAAAGGGATGCAAGCAAGCCCTCGGAGACGATGCAAAGGTCACGCATTACGCCGGCCCCGGTTCGACCAAAAAGAAGGAAAGAGTCATCGAAGGGAGCGAAGGCCGCTCTTTTCCCGACACCGAAACGCGAATCGAGTACAAGGGCATGCAGATCCGCATCTTCGGCGATACATATACGCCGAAGGCGGATCGAATGCCGGATTCACGCGAGCGGCGGCAGTTCGCCAGGCTCGATCGCAACGCGGAGGAACTCAATCGCGTTTACGTGCGGCTTCCCAAGCCTTGGATGATCGGCGAAGAGATCAATCCCGAG
>CAZUYG010000623.1:0-2977 GCA_964624265.1 uncultured Candidatus Odyssella sp. | reverse complement strand
CTGGCGAACGCGACCGAAAAAAGCCTCAGCGGGGCCCACGCTTTCGCCGTTTGCGGCCCGCGCGAGCCATCCCTCCGACGGCAAAGCGCCGGCGGCGGCTACCGCCGTGTTGAGCAGGCGCTCGGAAGCGGGATCTTCTTCGATCAGTCCCTGCAGCCGTGCGCGCAAACCGCGCGCCCGGCTGCGGCGCGCAGAGCCCGCCTCGGCGCCGCGCACCCAGCGGCGCAGCTCGGCCATTTCGAGGCCCGTGAGGTGGCCCGAGAACACCGAGTCCGCCGCGCCGAAGACGTGATGGCCCTCGTCGAAGACGTAGCGCAGCGGCAGATCGGCGTCGGTGCCGTCGGCCGCGGCCAGCGCCGCCTGGATCATCACCAGCGCGTGGTTCGCGATCACGAGCCGCGCGCGGCGCCCGCGCCGCACCGCGTGCTCGATGAAGCAGCGCGAATAGTGCGGACACGCCGAATAGATGCATTCGCCGCGGCGGTCGGTGAGGCTGGCGACGAGGCCGCGCCCCGCGAGATCGGCGAGCCATCCCGGCAGATCGCCCGCCACGACCGCGCCGTCGCGGGTGCGCGCGATCCAGCGCGCGAGCAGTCCGAGCTGCGGCACTTCGTTGAGGCGCAGTCGCGCGGCCGTCGCGGCGTCCTCGTAGTTGAGCAGGCAGAGATAGTTCTCGCGGCCTTTCCGGAGCACGACCTTGCGCCGCTTCTCGGCCGGATCGGGATAGAGCTTGTCGAGCTCCTGATCGATCTGGTGCTGGAGATTGCGCGTGAAGGTGCTGATCCACACCGCGCCGCCGTTTTTCTCGGCCCACACGCTCGCGGGCGCCACGTAGCCGAGCGTCTTGCCGACGCCGGTGCCCGCCTCGGCCACCGCGACTTTGGGCGCGTCGACGCGGTCGCGCGGCGTGAACGCATGCGTCACCGCGGCCGCGTATTCGCGCTGCTGCGGGCGCGCCTCGGCGCGCGATCCGAGCAGCGCGAGAAGTCGCGCGTCGGCTTCCGCCGTTTCCACGGCAACGTCGCCGGAGGGCGGCTCGGGCCCGCGCTCGGCCCATTCGGGCAGGTCGCGCCACACGTCGAGCCCGGCGACCGCGCGCGAGGCGCCGCGCGGGTGCATCTCGGTTGCGAGTGCCGCCAACACGGCCGGCGCCCAGTTCCATCCGCCCGCAGCCATCGCCTGTGCGACCGGCCGAAGCTCCGGCTCGTAGGCGCGCTCGTCGGCGGCGAGCTCCGCGAGCAGCGCCCGCACCGCGAGGTCGAGCGCGTCGGCCTCGGCCTCGAGGCCGCGCGGACTGGGCAGCGACAGCGCCTCGGCGACGCCGCGGACCGTCGGCAGGCAAAATCGCGCGGGCCGCACGAACGCGAACAACTCGAGCACGTCGAACGCCGGAAAAGGCTTGAGGCCCAGCCGGCGCTGCAGCCCCGGCCGGAAGCAGACCAGCGGCCCCGCTCCCGCCTCGAGCCGGCGCCGCGCCTCCGCGAGGCCGATGCGGTGGTCCGTGCCGTCGGGCTCGCGCCACAGCGCTTCGGCGACGCCGAGCGTCAGGATCGGCAGGGCCGGCGCACGGCCGCCGCGATCGGGAGGGGGAACGCGTTCCATCGAAGGCACACTAGAGGAGCGGTGGCCGCGGCGACAGATTTGCCCTAATGCCCCGCTTTGGCTAGAAAATGTGTCAAGAACAGCCGGCGGCGCGACACGCGTCAGCACAGCGAGCGCCCGGCGCCTCGAACTCGAATTGAACTCGGCCAGGCTCGCTCGCCCGACGCTGGATGAACCATCGTTTCTCCGTTTGCCGGCCGGGGCCGGTTTGAAAGCCCGCCCTGTGGCCGCACCGGTCAAGCCCGACGATACCGCGCTGATCAAACGCCTGATCGGCGGCGATGCCGATGCTTGGTCGGAATTCGTCGCGCGCTTTTCCTCGGCAATCTTCGGCGCCGTGATCAACACGCTGCGCAAGGCGGGATTCAACGCCGACGACGGCGTGGATATCGCGCAGGACGTCTATGTCCGGCTGTGCAAGGACAACTACCATCTGCTGCGCCAATTCGATCCGCAGCGGGCCAGCCTGCGCACCTGGCTCGGAGTCGTCTCGAGCAGCACCGCCATCGACCATTTGCGCCGCAACAAGCGGCAGGCGCTGCCGTTGGAGGCGGTTCCCGAGGAACTCTACAAGGTCGAGCCGAAGACGCCGGAACAGGTGAAGATTCCGCCCGGCCTGCTCTCGGAACGCCAGGCCCTGGTCCTTCGTCTGCTCTACGACCGCGACATGGATGCGGCCGAAGTGGCGGCCATGCTCGGGATCGATTCCCAGACGGTCCGGAGCACCCACCACAAGGCCCTGGTGAAGCTGCGCAAGTACTTCACGGAAGGCGAACATTAACCGGGGATGAACGGACGCCTCCCTTTCGTATAGGGTGGCAATTGGGGAGACTAAGGTGACGGACAACGTGACCATGAACCCGGAAGACCGGGCATTATGGGATCGCTACGTTCGTCTGAGACGGGGGGCACCCGAGGGTGCCGGTGAACGGGAGCCGGTCGGCGGCAGCGATGCCGCGCTGATCGCCGCTTACCTCGACCATCGTCTCGACGAATGGGAGTGCGCCGCGTTCGAGCGGCGGCTCGTCGACGAACCCGTATTGCTCGAAACGCTGATCGCGGCGCGCGATGCCGTGGCCGGGCCGGAACAGGCCCCGCCGCAGGCCGTGACCGCCTACGCCCTGAATTTGGCGCCGACGAGCGGCGCCGAACTGGCGCGCAAACCCTCCGGTCCGGCCCCGCGCCGGCGCTGGTTCATCGCTACGCCCGCTTTTGCCTGGTCCGCCGCGACCGTTGCGTTCCTCGCCGCCTTTACCGCCGGCGCGTTCCTGACCTGGGAACTCATGGAGCCTCCGGTGATGGCGCAGAAAGATCCGATCAAGGACGAACTCCGCCCCGGCAACAACTCGATCTTCGACGATCCGGCCAAGACGAT